>CANIDW010000073.1 GCA_947466165.1 Comamonadaceae bacterium
CAGACCAGCTACGGCAACTACAGCGTCTTGTGGCAAATTGAACAAACCCGCCAACTCGGTCTGGACTATCTGTATTTGGGTTATTGGATCGCTCAAAGTCCGAAAATGAAATACAAGTCCCGTTTTTCACCGCATGAGCTGCTCATCAATGGCCAGTGGCAATCACCTTAAGCCTGCTGCCCCTGTTCGAATTTCATAAAGTAAAATTGGGACAAAGCCCGATTCATGAAAAAAACAGACCTCAGCACGCCCGCAACGCCCACCGTTCAAGTGATTGAGCGTATGTTCACCTTGCTCGATATCCTGGCCTCACGTGAGGAAACCTTGTCGCTCAAGGAAATCAGCGAGAAATCCGGTTTACATCCCTCAACAGCGCACCGCATCCTCAATGACCTGGCCACTGGCCGCTTTGTTGAGCGGCCTGTCTCCGGCAGCTACCGGTTGGGCATGCGCTTGTTGGAGTTGGGCAACCTGGTCAAAGCGCGCCTGAGCGTGCGCGATGCCGCACTGGTGCCCATGCGCGAGTTACACAAACTCACGCAGCAGCCCGTCAACCTCAGCATGCGACAAGGCGACGAGATCGTCTACATAGAGCGCGCTTACAGCGAACGATCGGGCATGCAAGTCGTACGTGCGATTGGCGGCCACGCCCCTTTGCACCTGACTTCGGTCGGCAAACTGTTTTTAGCCTTTGACGACACGCAGCGACTGCGCAGCTACTCCACCCGCACAGGCTTGCCGGGCCATACGCGCAACAGCATTACCCAACTTGTTTCCCTGGAGCGGGAACTCGCCAAGGTGCGGCAGTACCGTATAGCGCGTGATAACGAAGAACTGGAGCTGGGTGTGCGCTGCATGGCAGCCGGAATTTACGACGATCAGAACAAGCTGGTGGCCGGCTTGTCCATCTCAGCGCCAGCGGATCGGCTCGACGAGAGCTGGCTTCCTAAATTACAAGCGACAGCAGGGGCCATATCAGCGGCCATGGGCTACCGAAAAGAAGAATAAACCTTCAGCCGCCTATCAGCTGCAGGGCTTGTGTGTCGCTTATCTTTCGAACCAGCAGCGGGCCAGACTCAACCCAGCGACGCACCCGCTCAGCATCACCCAGGCGGCTTAACTTGCCCGCAGAGTCAAGAAACACCATGATCAGCTTGCGCCCGGCGATACGGGTCTGCATCACCAGGCATTGGCCGGCTTCGGAGATATAGCCGGTTTTTTGCAGCCCGATATCCCAATCGGGGTTTTTCACCAGCCGGTTGGTGTTGTTGTACTGTAAGGTCTTGCGACCCACCTCAACGCTGTAACCGGTGGAGGTGGAGAGCTCGCGCAAAGTGGCGTCGCCGTGAGCGGCAATCACGAGAGTTGCCAGGTCTTGCGCGCTGGACTGGTTTTGGCTTGACAAGCCGGTCGGCTCCACATAACGCGTGTCATTCATGCCCAAGAGACGGGCCATGCTGTTCATCTGCCCGACAAACACATCCAGTCCACCCGGGTAGGTCCGGCCCAGGGCATGTGCTGCACGGTTTTCGCTGGCCATCAAGGCCAGGTGCAGCAACTCGCCGCGGGTCAGCGTCGTGCCTACGCGCAAGCGCGATGAGCTGCCTTTTTCGGTATCGACATCGTCCTGGGTGACGGTGATGATTTCATCCATGGGAAGCTTTGCCGCGCTGATGATCACACCCGTCATGAGCTTGGTGATCGACGCAATCGGCAACACTGCGTTTTCGTTTTTGCTCAGCAAAACTTCCCGCGTGTCTTGATCTATGACCAGGGCAACGCTGGACTTCAGGGACAAAGGATCAAAGACACTTTGCAAGCCGGCGATATGACCAAAAGACAGCTTTTCGGGAACGGCTTTGCGCGCCGATACTTGCTTGATTTTTCGCGCTTTAGCGACCTTCTGGCTGGGGGCGGCATGCTTAACGGCCTTGGTGACGCGGTTCTTGGGCTGTTTGTCATTTTTCTGGTCGGCAGCGGCACTGTAAGCCGGAAGTGCCAGCACCAAGCCTAGACAGCAGACACTCAAGCATCTGGACAAAAGCGCAAAACTCGTTTTAAAAATGGGCATTCGGCTTCCGGGTGGGTCACAGGAACAAAGACTCGCAAGTCCGAAGTGTATACAAATATAAAAAACTATGCAATATCAAAAACTTGCGAGACTTTATTCATGTAAACCAGCCCATCCGGCTGATTAGCCCTGGGCCGGTACCCGGTCGGCCTTGCTGTGCAACTTGCTTAATGCGCTCAGGTAAGCCTTGGCTGAGGCCACGATGATGTCGGGGTCTGCTCCAACACCATTGACAATGCGGCCGCTGTTTTGCAGACGGACCGTGACTTCACCCTGGCTCTCGGTGGAGCCGCTGATCGCATTGACCGAGTAAAGCACCATCTCAGCCCCGCTTTTGACGTGGTTTTCGATGGCTTTGAGCGAGGCGTCGACCGGGCCGTTGCCGTCCGAGCTGCCTTTGACTTCCTTGCCATTGACAGTGAAGACCACGCTGGCCTGAGGCCGTTCGCCGGTCTCGCTGTGCTGCGACAGGGAAACAAAACCGTATTGCTCGCGCTCCTGCAACACGCTCTCGTCACTCACCAGCGCCAGGATGTCTTCGTCAAAAATCTCACTTTTGCGGTCAGCCAGTTCCTTGAACTTGGCAAAAGCAGCGTTGATGTCGGTCTCGCTTTCCATCTGCACGCCCAGGTCCAGCAGGCGCTGCTTGAAGGCGTTGCGGCCACTGAGTTTGCCCAGCACCATTTTGCTGGCGCTCCAGCCCACGTCCTCGGCACGCATGATTTCGTAGGTTTCGCGGGCCTTGAGCATGCCGTCCTGGTGAATGCCGGAGGCATGGGCAAATGCATTGGCACCGACTACTGCCTTGTTGGGCTGGACCACAAAGCCGGTGGTCTGGCTAACCATGCGGCTGGCTGCCACGATGTGCAGCGGGTCGATGTTCATGTCCAGGTCAAAGTAATCGCGGCGCGTTTTCACGGCCATGACGATCTCTTCGAGCGAGCAATTGCCGGCACGCTCGCCCAGGCCGTTGATAGTGCACTCCACCTGACGGGCACCGCCGATCTTCACGCCGGCCAGTGAGTTGGCCACGGCCATGCCCAGGTCGTTGTGGCAATGGACCGACCAGATCGCCTTGTCACTGTTGGGCACGCGCTCACGCAGGGTCTTGATGAAGTTCCCGTAGAGCTCGGGTACGGCGTAACCGACAGTGTCCGGCACGTTGATGGTGGTGGCGCCCTCTTTGATCACCGCCTCGAGAACGCGACACAGGTAGTCGACATCGCTGCGGTAACCGTCTTCGGGGCTGAACTCAACATCCCCCACCAGGTTGCGGGCAAAACGCACAGACAGCTTGGCTTGCTCGAGCACTTGCTCGGGCGTCATGCGAAGTTTTTTCTCCATGTGCAAGGCACTGGTGGCAATGAAGGTGTGAATACGAGGCGAGCGAGCGCCCTTGAGCGCTTCGGCAGCACGTGAGATATCGCGGTCATTGGCACGGGACAGCGAGCAAATTGTCGAATCCTTGATGGCATTGGCAATCGCCTGCACCGCCTCAAAGTCGCCGTTGGAACTGGCCGCAAAGCCGGCTTCGATCACGTCCACCTTGAGGCGCTCCAGCTGGCGCGCAATACGCAGTTTTTCATCGCGCGTCATGGAGGCCCCGGGCGACTGCTCGCCATCGCGCAAGGTGGTGTCGAAAATGATCAATTTATCGGTCATAGCATGTCCTCTGGGAAACAAAAATACAAAATTAGCTGGCTGGAGCCTCGGGGTGTTGAGGCTGGGTCAAACCGTCATGGTAGCGCCGGATGAGACAGGCTGGCCCTGCCCGCTCTGGCTGCGCAGCAAACCCGAATAATGGCTTGACGCGAGGCTGTCAGCACCGTAACGCGCCCGCGGCCAGTGCTCAATTGAGGGGGTAAAGCTTTGTATATGCTCGAAGGGTTTATCAACATTGGGTTTTCGCAAGGGTAAAAATCAAACGGCCAATAAAAAACGGCCCGATGCTGTTGCAAACGGGCCGTTGATGGTTGACGCGTGCGCGCTACCGTCTCCGCCCCGAGGGAGGTAGCAGTAGTAACAGTGTCAACAAGTTCATGAGAGGCAATGTATCACAAAAATTTCCCCATGAGCTCATTTGTGGAGGTCGCGCTCTTCGGGTTCATCCGTGGATGTGGAAATCACGCTGGTCTGCAAACCTTTGGCTTTGCGCCAGCCATACAAAGCGTAGCCGGAACAACCATACAAAACAAACAAGCCGAACATCACGGTTGGCGGGTCAATATTGATGACGGCGATACCCAGTGCGATCAGTACAATAACCGCAAAAGGCACGCTGCGCTTGAAGCTGACGTCTTTGAAGCTGTAAAAAGGCACGTTGGTGACCATGGTCAGGCCGGCATACAGCGTCAGAGCAAACATGTACCAGCGCACTTCATAACCCTTGACACCGGCATCTGCCATCAACCAGATGAAACCGGCGACCAGAGCAGCCGCAGCCGGTGAAGGCAGACCCTGAAAGTAGCTCTTGTCCACCACACCCGTGTTAACGTTAAAGCGTGCCAGGCGCAGCGCCGCACAAGCGCAATAAACAAAAGCGGCAATCCAGCCCCAGCGCCCTAAGCTGGTGAGACCCCACACATAAGCGATCAAGGCAGGTGCTGCACCAAAAGACACCATGTCGGACAAAGAGTCCATTTGCTCGCCGAAAGCGCTTTGGGTGTTGGTCATGCGCGCAACGCGGCCGTCCAGACTGTCCAGCACCATGGCACAAAAAACACCGATCGCAGCCTGGTCAAAGTGGCCGTTCATGGCCATCACGATGGCATAAAAACCACCAAAAAGAGCTGCCAGCGTGAACAAGTTCGGCAACACATAAAGACCCTTGCCGGGCTTTCGCAGGGCCACTTCTGCAGGAACCTGATCAGGCCTGTCAAGCTTACTCATGGGACACGCTCCAGGCAGGATTGACCGCCAGTTCGCCTGCTGCTGTCTGGGCGCTAGGCACCCTAGGCAAGGCCGTATTTAGAAGGCGGAGACAATTTTTGATCATGCGCCAAGGATAACAAAGGAAAACCCCGCGCACTGATGACTGCTTGGCATGGGAATTTTCGAAAAAAAACCGCGCAATGGCTTGCGCGGCCGTGTTGACACCAAGGCGGGCCGCCGGGCCCGCCAGGCATCAGTTGCGCGTCTGGTCGACGAGCTTGTTTTTGGCAATCCAAGGCATCATGGCGCGCAACTGGGCGCCCACCACTTCGATGCTGTGGTCGGCCGTGTTGCGACGGCGAGCGGTCATGCTCGGGTAGTTGGTGCGGCCTTCCAGGATGAACATCTTGGCATATTCACCGTTTTGAATGCGCTTGAGCGCATTGCGCATGGCAGCGCGCGACTCTTCGTTGATGACTTCAGGGCCGGTCACGTACTCGCCGTACTCGGCGTTGTTCGAGATCGAGTAGTTCATGTTGGCGATACCGCCTTCATAGATCAGATCAACGATCAGCTTGAGCTCGTGCAGGCATTCAAAGTAAGCCATTTCAGGGGCGTAGCCGGCTTCGACCAGGGTCTCGTAACCCATCTTGATCAACTCCACAGCACCGCCGCACAAAACCGCTTGCTCGCCAAACAGATCGGTCTCGGTCTCTTCTTTGAAATTGGTTTCAATGATGCCGGCCTTGCCGCCACCGTTGGCCATGGCGTAGCTCAGTGCGAGGTTGCGGGCCTTGCCGCTCTTGTCCTGGTGAACAGCGACCAGGTGCGGCACGCCGCCACCCTGGGTATAGGTGTTGCGCACGGTGTGACCCGGGGCCTTGGGTGCGACCATCCAGACGTCGAGGTCAGCGCGGGGTATGACCTGGTTGTAATGAACGTTAAAGCCATGGGCAAATGCCAGCGAAGCGCCCTGCTTGATATTAGGGGCGACATTGTTGGTGTAGACCTCGGAGATTTGCTCGTCGGGCAACAAAATCATGACCACATCAGCGGCTTTGACAGCGTCGTTAACTTCCATCACGTTCAAGCCGGCTTTGCCAACCTTATCCCACGACACGCCACCTTTGCGCAGGCCGACCACGACCTTGACGCCGCTGTCGTTCAGATTCTGTGCGTGCGCATGGCCCTGGCTGCCGTAACCGATGATGGCCACAGTCTTGCCCTTGATCAGGCTCAGGTCGCAATCTTTGTCGTAGAAAACTTTCATTCTTATCTCCAGAAGTGGTGGTGGCGAAATGCCCATCGACAGGCTGAGGGCGAATGCTTACGTATGTCGCCGCAAGAAATCCGCTCGCGCCCCGCCTGTCGAAAACGCGCGCGCGGATTGTTGAAATATCAAACCCGCAGGATTCTCTCACCCCGGCCAATGCCGCTGGAGCCGGTACGTACAGTTTCGAGAATCGCCGTGCGGTCAATCGCCTCCAGGAAAGCGTCGTTCTTGGTCTGGTCACCGGTCAGCTCGATGGTGTAACTTTTTTCGGTGACATCGATGATGCGGCCACGGAAGATGTCCGCCATGCGCTTCATCTCTTCGCGCTCCTTGCCGACCGCACGCACCTTCACCATCATCAGCTCGCGCTCGGTGTAAGCGCCTTCGGTCAGATCCACGACCTTGACCACTTCAATCAGCCTGTTCAGGTGTTTGGTGATTTGCTCGATGACATCGTCCGAACCGGTTGTCTGTATGGTCATGCGCGAGAGACTCGGGTCTTCTGTCGGGGCCACGGTCAGGCTCTCGATGTTGTAACCACGGGCAGAAAAAAGACCGACCACGCGTGACAAGGCACCGGGTTCGTTTTCGAGCAAGACCGCAATGATGTGTTTCATATTAAAGGATTCCTCTTTTCGCTACCCTCCCCTGCGCACGGTAATGCGCAAGCTTGGCAGGCAATAGATTCGTCAAAAAGTCAGGTCAGGCCGCGCGGAACAAGCCGCCACCAACAAGACCCGGTGATGAACAGGCGCGGCGCCGGGCCCCGCCTTGTCCGGATCAGCCTTGCGGCTTAAAGGTCTTCGCTCCCCAGCAGCATTTCAGTGATGCCTTTGCCGGCCTGAACCATCGGGAAGACGTTTTCAGTCGGGTCGGTGCGGAAGTCCATGAAAACCGTGCGGTCCTTGAGCCGGCGCGCTTCACGCAAGGCGGGCTCGACATCTTCTGGCCGCTCGATCAGCATGCCGACGTGGCCGTAGGCTTCAGCGAGTTTCACAAAGTCAGGCAGTGCGTCCATGTAACTGCTGCTGTAACGCCCGGCGTACTCGACTTCCTGCCATTGGCGCACCATGCCCAAATAACGGTTGTTCAGCGCCACGATCTTGATCGGCGTGTTGTATTGCAGGCAGGTGGAAAGCTCCTGGATGCACATCTGCACCGAGCCTTCACCCGTGACGCAAAACACTTCGCTGTCAGGCTTGGCCAGTTTGATGCCCATGGCATACGGAATA
>CANIDW010000074.1 GCA_947466165.1 Comamonadaceae bacterium
CCGTGGACGGCGCGGGCGGCGCGCTTTGAGGCGCCCGAAGCCGGCAGCCTGAACATGCTCTGGGCCAACATGGCCTTGCATGAGTCGGCCGATCCCCAGGCTTTACTGTCCCGATGGCACAGTCTGCTGGCGGTCGATGGTTTCGTGATGTTTTCCTGTCTGGGCCCTGACACTGCACGTGAATTACGCGGTATTTACCAGTCGTTGGGCTGGCCTGCGGCCGGCCATCAGCTCACCGACATGCACGATTGGGGCGACATGCTGGTGCAGACCGGTTTTGCTGAGCCGGTGATGGACATGGAGCGCATCACCCTGACTTACGACACGCCGGCGCGGCTGCTGCAAGAGTTGCGTGAGCTGGGCCGCAATTTTCACCCTGCGCGATTCGGCGCTTTGCGCGGGCGACGCTGGCGGGCGCAGCTCGAGCAAGTGCTCAGCGAGCGTTTGCCGCGTGGGCCTGACGGACGGCTCCAGCTGACTTTTGAGTTGATTTACGGCCATGCGCTCAAAGCCAGGCCCAAGGTCAAGGTGTCGGCGCTCAGTGCGGTTTCTGTGCAGGACATGCGCAGTATGCTGCAACAGCCGCGGACATGACCCTGCAGGCAGGCAGGGCGAAGATTTTGTCTACAATCTTTTGAGTTTTCGGGCATGTCCCCCTTGCTTTGATGCGTTTTGCACTGAAGCCCTACTTATTTTGAGTTTTCTTTTGTCGACTTCCGACTTCCGATTTCGCTTTGCCTCCGTGCGCACGCCCGGTGAGCCCAACGCCCCAGAGATGCAATGGCAACTTCGCCGCAACTGCTCTGTGACACCGGCTCAACTGCTCCAACTCTATATTTCACTTTGCGTGGTGTCCCTGGGGATTTCCGGCCTTTTCTGGTTGCAAGGCGCGTACCTGATCTTGCCCTTTGCCTGGCTTGAGGTGATGGTTGTTGGCGCAGCTTTTTTGATTTATGCCCGCCATGCGCGTGACGGCGAAAAAATCATCTTGCAAGGCTCGCGCTTGGTGGTTGAGCTGGAAACTGCGGGTCGCATTGAGCGCGCGGAGTTTGAACGCCAATGGGTCCGGGTGGAGCCTAAAGCCGGTGACGGATCCTTGATTGAGGTGTCTGGGCAGGGTCACCGGGTCAGTATCGGCCGGCATTTGCGAGCAGAACTGCGCCCTGCGCTGGCCCGCGAGATCCGTTTTGCGCTTCGGGGTGCTTAAAAACCGAACTTGCAAGCACCGCGTCAAGATTACCCTCCAAAATGACCAGACTGCGCTAACTATAATCAGCAGATTAACGAGCCCTCTATTGATTTCCTAAAAGTGATGACGATGAACGCAAGCAAAACCACAAGGCCTGGCATGACACAAGCTGGAACGATTCTGGCGTCGGCCAAACTGGCGCTGTTCGGCAAGGCTTCCACCGCCGTCGCAGTCCTCTCTTCCTTGGTGTCATTCAGCCCGTCTGCGCTGGCCGTCGTCAAAGACCTGCCTGGTGGCCCTGGCGTTAACCAGCTTAATCTGCCGGAGCCCATCACCCGCATCGCCGCCGAACAGATCTGGCTGCACTGGTTCATGATGATCATCTGCCTGGTGATCTTTATCGCCGTTTTCGGCGTCATGTTTTATTCCATCTGGAAGCACCGCAAGTCGGTCGGCCACAAAGCGGCCAACTTCCATGAGTCCACAACGGTGGAAATCGCCTGGACGGTGATTCCCTTTTTGATCGTCATCGGCATGGCCCTGCCGGCGACGAAAGTGCTGGTGGCCTCTAAAGACACCACCAACGCAGACCTGACCATCAAGGCCACCGGCATGCAGTGGAAATGGGGTTATGAATACATCAAGGGCGAAGGCGAAGGCATTGGTTTCGTCTCTACGCTCGATTCCACCCATCGTCAGATGTCCAACGACGGCGGGCCCAAGAAGGGTCAGGAAATCGACAACTACCTGCTCAAGGTAGACAACCCGCTGGTGGTGCCGGTCAATCAGAAGGTGCGCATCATCACCACCGCCAACGACGTGATTCACGCTTTTGCGGTGCCTGCCTTTGGCATCAAGCAAGACGCCATCCCCGGTTTTGTGCGCGACACCTGGTTTCGCGCCGAGAAAACCGGTGACTTCTATGGCCAGTGTCAGGAACTTTGCGGCAAAGAGCACGCTTACATGCCTATCCACGTGAAAGTGGTGACGGCCGAGCAGTACAGCTTGTGGACTGGCGCCAAGCTCAAGGAAGCTGCGGCCAAGGCTGATGATCCGAGCAAAGTGTGGAATCTGACCGATCTGGTCGCCCGCGGCGAAAAAGTCTACGCTGCCAATTGCGCTGCCTGCCACCAGGCCAGTGGCAAGGGTGCAGGACCGATCAAGCCGCTCGACGGCTCGGCCCTTGTGCTCGACAAGGACCATCTCAAACAAATCACGGTCTTGCTCAACGGCGTCAATAACGGGGCTATGCCATCGTGGAAAGCGCTCAGCGACACCGATCTGGCCGCCGTGGCGACCTACACCAAGAACAGCTGGTCCAACAAAACCGGCCAGCTGGTGCAGCCCGCTGAATTTGTGGCCGCCCGCAAATAGTCCGCCGCACGTTTTTTTCAGGCCGACTGAACCGGCAAGCGCAAAAATTTAGTTTTCAAAGGAAGTCAGATGAGTGCCGTACTAGACCATCACGATCACGCCCATGACCACGATCACCACGCCCCCACGGGCTGGCGTCGCTGGGTGTATGCCACCAACCACAAGGACATCGGTACTTTGTACCTGCTGTTCGCCTTCGCCATGTTGATGGTGGGTGGTTTGCTGGCCATGGGCATCCGGGCTGAGCTGTACCAGCCCGGCTTGCAACTGGTCAACCCAGAGCTGTTCAACCAGCTCACCACCATGCACGGTCTGATCATGGTGTTCGGCGCCATCATGCCGGCCTTCGTGGGCTTCGCTAATTGGATGATCCCCTTGCAAATCGGCGCCGCTGACATGGCCTTTGCCCGCATGAACAACTTCAGCTTCTGGCTGATGATTCCGGCCGCCCTGATGATCACGGGCTCTTTCTTCATGCCCGGTGGTGCACCTGCTGCCGGCTGGACGCTGTACGCACCGCTGACCCTGCAAATGGGCCCCTCCATGGACGCCGGCATTTTTGCCCTGCATATTTTGGGTGCTTCATCCATCATGGGCTCCATCAACATCATCGTCACCATCTTGAACATGCGCGCGCCCGGCATGACGCTCATGAAGATGCCCATGTTCTGCTGGACCTGGTTGATCACTGCGTACTTGCTGATTGCCGTCATGCCCGTGCTGGCCGGCGCCATCACCATGACGCTGACGGACCGCCACTTCGGCACCAGCTTCTTCAACCCCGCCGGCGGCGGTGACCCGGTCATGTACCAGCACATTTTCTGGTTTTTCGGTCACCCCGAGGTGTACATCATGATCTTGCCGGCTTTCGGCATCGTCAGCCAGATCATCCCGGCCTTCTCCCGCAAGCGTTTGTTTGGTTACGCCTCGATGGTTTACGCTACCGGTTCAATCGCCATCCTGAGCTTCGTCGTCTGGGCGCACCATATGTTCACCACCGGCATGCCGGTGACGGGCCAGCTGTTCTTCATGTATTCGACCATGCTGATCGCCGTGCCGACGGGCGTGAAGGTCTTCAACTGGATCGCCACCATGTGGAAGGGCTCCATGACCTTTGAGACTCCGATGCTGTTTGCCGTCGGTTTCCTCTTTGTGTTCACCATGGGTGGTTTCACCGGCCTGATCCTCTCGGTCGCACCGATCGACATCCAGCTGCAGGACACCTACTACGTGGTGGCGCACTTCCACTACGTGTTGGTGGCCGGTTCCCTCTACGCCATGTTTGCCGGCTACTACTACTGGTGCCCGAAGTGGACCGGTGTGATGTACGACGAAACCCGCGGCAAGATCCATTTCTGGTGGTCGCTGATTTCTTTCAATGTGACTTTCTTCCCGATGCACTTTTTGGGCTTGGCGGGCATGCCCCGTCGCTACGCAGACTACCCGATGCAGTTTGCCGACTTCAATGCGATTGCCAGTATTGGCGGCCTGGCCTTCGGTCTGGCGCAGGTGTATTTCTTCTTCTTCGTTTTGCTGCCCACCATGCGAGGCATCGGCCCCAAAGCTTCCGCCAGCCCTTGGGAAGGTGCTGAGGGCCTGGAGTGGGAAGTTCCCTCGCCTGCGCCTTTCCATACTTTTGAGACGCCGCCCAAACTCAATGCCAACGCTACCAAGATCGTTGCCTAAGTGAGCTACGCTGACCATCAAGGCACGCAATGACACCGGAGCAAAAAAAGAACAACCGCCGCCTGGGCCTGATCCTGGCCACTGTGGCGCTGGTATTTTTTGTCGGTTTCATGGCCCGGTCTATTTTGTTCGGTCGGGTTTGAAAGCAAGCGCGCCATGAGCCAGACCCGCGAAAACTCGAAGATGCTGGGCAAGCTCGGCGTGATCGTGTTGGGCATGTTCGCCTTCGGTTACGCGCTGGTGCCGCTTTACAACGCCATCTGCGAGATGACGGGCATCAATATTCTGGCGCTGGGCGACAAGCAAATTCCGGGGGCTTCTTCCTCGCAGCCGGCCAACACGCAAATCGACAAGTCACGCACCATCACGGTCGAATTCGATGCCAATTCGCGCGGTCCCTGGCACTTCAAGCCGGCTTCGCGCAGCCTGCAGGTTCACCCCGGCGAGCTGACCACGGTGATGTACGAGTTTCAGAATATTCAAGACCGCGCCATGTCGGCGCAGGCCATTCCAAGCTACGCACCACGCCAGTCGGCGGCGCACTTCAACAAACTCGAATGTTTTTGCTTTAACCAGTACACCTTGGCTCCGGGCGAGAAAAAGCAGTGGCCTGTGGCCTTTGTGATCGACAACAAGTTGCCGCGTGACGTGACCACCATCACGCTGTCTTACACCTTCTTTGAAGTAGGCGGCAAGACGCCGGCCGCACCTGCCGGGTATCAGAACATTCCGGCCATCAAACCGGTGGCGCTGGCACCCGTGCTGCCGCAGGCTTTGGCCAAGGAGGCAGCCCTGTGAGCGAGCCGCGTGCTTTGACTTGCTTTTCCCTGTGGCGCACCGTGAAGGCGGTGGCCTGGTCTTTTGTCGGTTTGCGCGCGCGCAGTGAATTTGAGCAAGATGTCCAAAAACTCAACCCGCTGCACATCATTGCGGTGGCATTGGTGGGTGTGTTTATTTTTGTCGGAGCGCTGGTGGGTTTGGTCCATTGGGTCGTGCCGGGCTAGACATAGCGACGCTTCACCCTTTGAGAACCGGCGGGTATTGAGTGCTTAACGGTATTTACAGAATTTAAAAAGAGAACAGAGGAACAGACATGTCTTCAGCATCACACGGGGCAACCCCTCATTACTTCGTTCCGGCGCCTTCGCGCCATCCGTTCATGGCCGCCGTGGGCTTGTTCTTCGTGGTTCTCGGTGCGGGACAGTGGGTTAACGGCGTGGGTTGGGGTGCTTATTCCCTGGCCTTCGGCCTGGTTTTCTGGCTTGGCGTGCTCTACCAATGGTTCAGCCAGGCCGTCGGTGAAAGCGAAGGCGGTTTGTACGGCCACAAGATTGACATGTCGTTTCGCTGGAGCATGAGCTGGTTCATCTTTTCCGAGGTGATGTTTTTCGGCGCATTCTTTACTGCACTATGGTGGGCACGTTCGCACTCTGTGCCTGCTCTGGGCAGTCTTGAAAACGCGCTGCTATGGCCCGACTTCAAAGCCGTCTGGCCCAGCATGGCTGCTGGAATGACGGCATCGCCGGCCGGTATCATTGAGCCTTTCAGCACGGTAGGCCCTTTCTGGCTGCCGACTATCAACACGGCTTTGCTGCTGAGCTCTGGCGTGACGCTGACGATTGCCCACCATGCGCTGCGTGAAGGCCACCGTGCCCGGACTGTCAATTTCATGTGGGTCACCGTGCTCCTGGGCCTGATTTTTCTGGGGGTGCAGGGTTACGAATACGCTCACCTGTACGGCGATCTCAACCTCAAGCTGACATCCGGTGTGTACGGCTCAACCTTTTACATGTTGACCGGTTTTCACGGTTTCCATGTGTTCGTCGGCATGCTGATGCTGCTGTTTGTCACGCTGCGCCTGCGCAAGGGTCACTTCACGGCGGAGCGTCACTTCGGGTTTGAAGGCGCCGCCTGGTACTGGCACTTTGTTGACGTGGTCTGGCTCGGTCTGTACATCCTGGTCTACTGGCTTTGATTACAGGCCCCGGGGCCTGGCAGTGAAGGCTGCTGTTGAAAAAGGCCGCTGTTGCGGCCTTTTTTATCGCCCGTTGGGCAAGCCTGTGGGCTGTATGTAACCGAGTTTCCAGGCCAGCAAAATGCAGACAAAAAGCAGCACCGAAAAGCCGACCCTGAAAGCCAGCGCGCGCGCCATGTGACTGGTCTTGGCCTTGCCATGGGCGCCGTCTTTCATCATGAAGTAAAGAGCGGCGGCAAGACTGCCCAAAATGGCTAAGAAAGCAAATGCGATGAGGTACGACATGACCATGATTATCCGTCTATGAAAGCTTTGACAGATCGCAGCCGTTTCTGGCTGGTGACGCTGGCCGCTGCGTTGACCGCAGCGCTGACTTTTTCGCTGGGCCAGTGGCAACTCGGCCGGGCTTCGCAAAAGCTGGCGCTGCAGTCTTCACTGGAGCAAAAAAAGAGCTTGCCGGTGCTGGGCAATGCCGACATGTCGGCATTAACAGCGCGCGATGCGGCCAGTGCCGCAGCGTTGGCCGACCGGCGGGTCGACATTGCAGGTCTGTGGCTGACTGCGCAAACGGTGTACCTGGACAACCGGTCCATGAATGGGCGGCCTGGCTTTTGGGTGCTGACGCCTTTGAAGCTCAGTGACACGGACAAGCTTGTGCTGGTTCAGCGCGGCTGGATGGCGCGTGACTTTGTGGACCGCGCGCGTCTGGCCCCGATCGTGACACTCGCCACCGAGGTACGCATTGAGGGGCGAATGGCCCCCGGGCCCGCCAAGTTATATGCCTTCAAGGGCGCCGACACGGGGCTGATCCGGCAAAATCTGGACATCCAGGCGTATGCTGAGGAAATACGTCAGCCATTTCTACCGGTGATGGTGCTGCAAACAGGTGCCGCCAGTGAGGGATTGCAACGCGACTGGGCAGCGCCGAACACCGGCGTTGATAAACACCACGGCTATGCAGCGCAGTGGTTTGGCTTGTGCGCTCTGGTGCTGGTTTTGTATGTGTGGTTTCAGGCCATCGTGCCCTTGCGCCGGCGCGCCAAGAGTCGTTGAGTTTGTCTTTTTAGATTTTCACTTTGTCTGATGACCTGCCATGCCTGTTGACTCTTCCCGCCCATCAACCACGCCCGATAGCTCCCGGCTCGATAAGCCTTTGGGGCTGACCGTGCACGACATCCCGCCATTGAGCGCTGCTGCGCCCACGGCCGCCGGACGCTGGA
>CANIDW010000075.1 GCA_947466165.1 Comamonadaceae bacterium
CCCGCCCTGAAGTGACCGAGCGCTTTGAGCTCTACATCACCGGCCGCGAGTTCGGCAATGGTTTTTCCGAGCTCAACGACGCGCAGGAACAAGCCGCCCGCTTTCATTCGCAAGTCTCGGCCAAGGACTCCGGCGACGACGAAGCCATGTTCTATGACGCCGACTTTGTACGCGCCCTCGAATACGGCATGCCGCCCACCGGCGGCTGTGGCATCGGCATCGACCGCCTGATGATGCTGCTGACCGACAGCCCCAGCATCCGCGACGTCATCCTGTTCCCGGCCCTGCGCCGCGAGAACTGAAAACGCACGACGTCCGTCATTCCCGCGCCCGCTCAGTCATCCCCACGCAGGCGGGAATCCATCCCACCTGCCCCGCGCCCCTGGCCCATGAAATACCTCCAAGGCTACCCCGACGCGCTGCGTGAGCAAGTGCAGCAACTGATTGCCGACGGGCAACTGGGAACGGTATTACTCAAAAAATACCCCGAAGTCCATGGCGTGCGCACCGACAAAGCGCTTTACGACTATGTGATGGAGCTCAAAAATCGTTTTTTGCGCAATTCAGAGCCGCTGTCGCGCGTGTTGTTCGACAACAAGCTGCAAGTGATCGCGCACGCGCTGGGCACGCACACCACCATCTCACGCGTGCAGGGAAGCAAGCTCAAGTCCAAGCGCGAAATCCGCGTGGCCAGCCTGTTCAAGGAAGGCCCGGCCGAATTTTTGAAGATGATTGCGGTCCACGAGCTCGCGCACATCAAAGAGCGCGAGCACGACAAGGCTTTTTACAAGCTCTGCACCTACATGGAGCCGCAGTACCACCAGTACGAGTTTGATCTGCGGGTCTACCTCACGCACCTGGATACGGTGGGTAAGCTGGAGTGGAACGCCAACCCTTAACCACTGGGCAACAACAAATCTGTTCAGCCGCTCCAGCCCAAGTGATTCAGAAATGTCCGTGTACGCTCGACGGTCGGATTGTCAAAAATTTGAGCCGAAGGGCCTTGCTCAATGATTGTTCCCTGATCGAATACGACCACCCAATCCGCAACTTTGCGGGCAAATGTCATTTCATGGGTAACCACCACCATGGTCATACCTTCTTCCGCCAAGGTTTTCATCACGCTAAGTACCTCGCCGATAGTTTCGGGATCCAGCGCTGAGGTGGGCTCGTCAAACAGCATTACCTCGGGTTGCATGGCCAGGGCACGCGCAATGGCTACACGCTGTTGCTGGCCTCCTGAGAGATTGGCCGGGTAGTTTTCCATCTTGTCGGAGAGCCCAACTTTCTCGAGCATGCGGGCTGCATGTGCATTGGCGTCTGCCACATTCATGCCCAGCACAGTGGTCAAAGCAATCGCTACGTTTTGAAGCGTATTTTTATGCGGAAAGAGCTCAAAATTCTGAAACACCATGCCCATGCGCTGCCGAACTTTACGGATGGAGCGGTCATCTTTTGGAAGGGCAATGCCATTGACCAGGATTTCGCCGCTGTTGATCGCTTCGAGCGCATTGGTGCAGCGCAATACTGTAGATTTACCAGAGCCTGAAGGTCCGATCAGACACACCACTTCACCCTTGAAGACATCCAGCGAGATCCCGTGCAGGGCCTGAAACTGGCCGTAGCGCTTGGTGATATTGCGGTAGTTAAGGACCGGCTCGCGTAAAGCCCCGGGGCGATGGGTGTAACTCGTGCTCATTCATTCACCTTGTATTTCTCGCGTATCCAGTCCACCAGCTTGGCCTGCGGGTAACCCAGCATCCAGTAGATAACGGCCATGGCAGTCAGCATTTCAAGGACGCGGAAAGTTTGTGAGCGAATAGTCATAGAGGCATGCGCCAACTCGCCCACAGCGATCACAGACACTAATGAGGTGTCTTTAAATAGTGCTACCCAGGTGCTGGCCAGTACCGGCAACACCCGTCGCCACGCCTGTGGCAGGATGATCTTGAACATAGCCTGCGTGTTGCTGAAGCCCAAAGCCACCGCAGCCTCGGCCTGCCCTTTACGTATGGACTGAATACCTGCACGAAAAGTTTCTGAGTTGTAGGCTGAAACATTCAGGCAAAGGGCGAGCAGCCCTGTGTTGAAGGCAGAGAACTCAATGCCCGAGACCATGGGCATGACATAAAAAGCCCAGTAAACAACCAGGATCAGCGGCAGATTTCGAAACAGCTCAACAAAAGCCGTACTACCCCTGGCCAGCCAAGGCATGGACGAAAGTCGCATCAGCGCCAGCAAAATACCACCTGGCACCGCCACCAGCATGGTCAGCACCGTCAGCAAGATGGTGATGCCAATACCGTCTAGCAACATTTGACGGTATTGCCAGACAACGGACCAGTCGTAGTTCAAGAGCGCCCCAAAAAAGCCCAGCGGCGGTAAGCCACATCGACCAGGCGCGTGATGGGAAAAAGAATGATGAAGTAAACCAGCATGGCGAATGTGAATATCTCTACCGGGTGGTAGGTCTGCCCCGCCAGCGTTTCCGACCTTTTCATGTATTCAGGAACGGCGATGACCGCAGCAATGGCCGTGTCCTTGATGGTGATCGATATCACCGATCCAAAGGAGGGAAGCATCCTGACCACAGCCTGCGGCATTATCAGGTGGCGCACCACTTGGGCTTTGGACATGCCAAGGGCCAACCCGGCGCCGGTCTGTCCAGCCCTGACCGACTCAATACCGGAACGCACGATTTCGGCCACAAACGGGGCGATGTGCATGGTCAGGGCAATGACGGCGGCCCAGAAGGTCGGGATTGAAATGCCCAGCAACAATGGCAGAGCAAAAAACGTCCACACCAGCACCACCAGCACAGGGATGGCGCGCATCGAATCAATGTAAAAAACCAGCGGCCATCTGAGCCAACGGGGGCCGTAAATCCGACCGACAGCCATGGCAAAACCCAGTAACAGGCTTGCCGCCACCGTCAGGCCGGACAGTCCCAGCGTGATGCCGAAACCGCCCCAGAGATACCGCCAATTCTCAAGAATCGGCGAGAAATCAAATTCCATGGCTCAGATGTCTGGGACGCTCAGAGCTTGTCGATGATCTTGCGCTCTTCGGAGTCAAGCTGTGGCTTCATGCGCGTGGCCACGGCACGCAACCAGTTGGTGAAGGCAGCCTGGTTTTTATCCACGCCCAGACCGACGGGTGCAGCTTTTTCCATGCTGCCCTGGCATTCGTTAGCGCTTGGCAAGACGGCCAGGCCCTTGACCTTTTTAGCCATGCCAACATAAGGCACACGGTTGATCGGCGCGGCATCGGCGCGCTTGGACATGACTTCTTCGACCGGCGCTGTTGCACCCGAATTGGTCACGCCGCGCAGCTTGGCTTTGGGAAAGCGCTCCTTGACCCAACCTTCTTCACCGCCACCAATGAAATAGGCAATCGTGATGTCGGGTCGGTTCAAATCGTCAACACTTTTTGACTGGGAAAATTTGGCGTTGTCAGCACGGCCGAACATGCACACGCTGGTGGCCGAGTAAATGACAAAGTCAATGGCTTTGAGACGGTCCGGCGTTTCAGCCAGAGGCGTGATGGACAGATCGACCTGATTCGAAGCCAGCACAGGGACTTTGGTTTCGTGCGAGACCAGCACAGGCTCGACCTTCACACCCAGCACCCGGGCGTACTCCTTGGTCAGCAGCCAAGCGGGGCCGGACCAGGCTTCGCCGCCGTCGGACTTGGTGTTTTCAGCCAGCCAGGGCAGGTTGGCCAAAACACCGACCCGCAGCACGCCGGCTTTGCGGATCGCGTCAATGCGCGGGCTCACGCCTGGTGCAGGCACATCCTGCGCAAAAGCGGGAAAGGTGGCAATGACTGCCAGGGACAAGAGTGCCGAACGAATATGCTTTTTCATTTTCAATTTTCCTCATCATGGTTAGTTAAGGGGATCACACAAAAATCAAGGCGGTCAACTCAAGACCAACCTTTGACAAATTCGCTGACGACGCGGTCAATGTGCTGTTGCATCGCCGTGCGTGCGGCCTCGCTGTCTCTGGCGGCAATGGCACTGAAAACCAGCTGGTGATCGCTCAAGCTGGCCTCTCGCATGACGGGTGTGTGAAAGTGCTCTTCCAGGCGCTCCCAGATCGGGCCTCTCAATTGAGACCAGAGGGCGGTCACCATTTGCACCAGCACACCATTACCGGTGGCTTCGGCGATGCGCAGATGAAACTGCAAGTCAGAAGCGGCATTGGCCGGTTTGTCGTGAAAGTTCAGGCGCATGTCGGCCAGTGCGGCATGAATGCGGTCTACGTCCCGGTCTTGTCGCAGCCCGGCGGCCTGCGCCGCAATCTCCCCCTCCAGAAGTCGCCTGGCTTGCAGCAACTCAAAGGGGCCGGGACCGGGATGCACATAAGCAGGGCTGGTACCGCCCGGTAAATCTCGCACATAAATACCGGAGCCCATGCGGACTTCGACCAGCTCTTGCACTTCCAGCGCAATAACAGCCTCACGCACTGCCGTGCGACTGACATTGAAACGATCTGCCAGCGCGCGCTCCGAAGGCAGGCGCGCACCTACCGCAAACTCGCCACTTGCCAACAAACCCATGATCTGCTCAGCCAAGCGCTGGTAGCTTCGCTCAACCCCGTCAAGCGGCTCAGCCGGGTGCACCCCACTCAGGGCGGTAGCTGGCAAGGCTGACGTTGGAACAAGAAAGAGAGTCAAACTTCGAAGGCTTTCATCAAAGAAATTGGTCAGCCAATTTTGACGAAGTCGACGATTTTTGCTCTAGTGATATTCCACTAGTAGCTTGAAAAAAATGAAAAAAGTAGATTCCTGCTTGTGGATTCAACTTTTTTGTGATTTTTATTTAACTGGTTGACCAATTCATGGCTTTGCAGCCAACCCTGTCAAATACACAGATGGATTCCTGTTCAGCCTAGGAATGACTGGCGGCGTAGCAAGCAGTCTGCGCGTCAGGGCACCAGACCCAGCGCATGCATGTAGGCCGGCTCCAGCATCAAATTGTCCCAGGCCACGGCAGGCTTGGTGGGTAACAGGGCCAGGCGGCGTTCTTCGCTGGACTCTAGCGGCTCCCACTGGCCTTTGACCTGAGCGCGTGTCATGCCTTCGAGGAGCTCGTCCACGGCGGCGCCGCCGTCCAAGCTCTGGTTGCACAGCAGCACCATGTCGCAGCCGGCATTGAGCGCGGCCACAGCGGCTTCGGTGTAGCTCACTTGCTTGCCGTCGAGCAGGCGCGCGCCGGCCATGCTGAGGTCATCGCTGAAGACAGCGCCGCCAAAACCCAACTGGCCGCGCAGGATATAGCCCAGCCATTTTTCAGAAAAGCCGGCCGGGCGCGTATCCACCTTGGGGTAAATCACGTGCGCGGGCATGACGCTGGTGAGCGTGGTGTTGAGCCAGTCGTAGGGGGCAGCATCGTCGGCCAATATGGCTTTGAGGCTGCGGCGGTCCACGGGAATGTCGGTGTGCGAGTCGGCCTTGACGAAGCCGTGGCCGGGGAAGTGCTTGCCGCAGTTGGCCATGCCGGCTTGCAAGAGGCCGTGCATCAGGCTTTTGGCCAGCAAAGCGACCAGACGCGGGTCGCGGCTGAAGGCGCGGTCGCCGATGACGCCGCTCTCGCCCCAGTCCAGGTCCAGCACCGGCGTGAAGCTGAAGTCCACACCGCAGGCGCGCAACTCGGCGCCCAGCACGTAGCCGCAAGCCGTGGCGGCGTTGGTGGCTGCCATCGCACCGGCGCCCTCACCGCTCTGGCCGTCCTTTAACCACATCTGGCCCAGCGCGCGCATGGGCGGCAGGTGCGTGAAGCCGTCGGTCTTGAAGCGCTGCACGCGGCCACCCTCGTGGTCCACGCAGATCAGCAGGTCTTTGCGCACTTTTTTGATCTCGGCGCACAAGGCGCTGAGCTGGGCGCGGTTTTCCCAGTTGCGGGCAAACAAGATCAGGCCGCCGGTCAGCGGATGCTTCAGGCGCTGGCGGTCGGTTTTGGTCAGCGTGAGGCCGGCGATGTCGATGATGAGAGGGGCGTGCTGGCCGGAGTTGGTGTTCATACAAATAGAAAGTAAATAAAAAACTAGGCGGCGCTGGCTTGCTCGACCACCACAAAGCTGGCGGCGTAGTCGGTCTCGTCGGTCACGCTCACGTGGGCGCTCAACTGCCGGGCTTCGAACCAGGCCTTGAGCTCGCCGTGCAGCACGATGTGCGGCTGGCCGCTGGCAGCTTTAGCAATTTCGCAGTGCCGCCAGGTCATGGGCATGCGCATGCCCATGCCGACGGCTTTGCTAAAAGCTTCTTTGGCAGAAAAACGAGTGGCCAGGTAGCGAACGCCGCGCTCGGGCCAGCGCTTGCTGCGATGCTGCCAGGTGGCAAATTCGGCATCACTCAGGATCTTGAGCGCAAAGCGTTCGCCGTGGCGCTCTAGGCTGGCGCGAATTCGCCGGACATCACAAACGTCGGTACCGATGCCGTAAATCATGAGGCGTCAAAAGCCGCATCGATGCAGCGCAGGTAGTCCTTGACAGTGGCTGTGTAACCCAACTCAAGCGCGTCAGCGATCAGCGCATGGCCGATCGAGACTTCGAGCACGCCGGGTACTTCACGCAAAAAATCGGTGAGGTTGTCGCGGTTCAGGTCGTGGCCGGCGTTGACGCCCAGACCGCACAAGGCCGCGGCCTGGGCCGTGTCTACAAAGGCTTGCAGGACTTCTTTTTTGTGCAAGCCGGGCCAGGCGCGCGCGTAGGTTTCGGTGTAAAGCTCCACACGGTCAGCACCGAGCGCAGCCACAGCGGCCATGGCTTGGGGCACCGGGTCCATGAACAGGCTCACACGCACGCCCAGAGCGTGGCATTCTTCAATGATGGGGCGAAGCCGCTCTGCGTCGGCCGGCAATGACCAGCCGTGGTCACTGGTGGACTGGTCCGCGCTGTCGGGCACCAGCGTGGCCTGGTCGGGCTTGAGCTCGCGCACAAAGGCCATCAGGTTGTGAAAGGGGTTGCCCTCGATGTTGAATTCGCGGCCCGGCCAGTCGCCCATCATGGCGGCCAGCTCGTGAACATCATGGTGCTTGATGTGCCGCTCGTCAGGGCGTGGGTGCACGGTGATACCACGGGCGCCGGCCATGAGGCACAGCTGCGCGGCGCGCAGCACGCTGGGAATACCGAGCTCGCGGGTGTTGCGCAGCAAAGCGACCTTGTTCACATTGACCGACAAAGCGGTTCGACCGCCGGCCAGCGCGGAGTTCGGAGGGATGTTTTTAGAAGTAGCCATAAGTCAGGTTGAAACCGGGCAAAAAACAGCGTGCCTTAAAGAGACTGCAGATCGATCATCATTTGACGGGTCTTGAGCACTTTCACGCCGCAATGGTAGTGCAGCAAGGCGCGCAACTGCGGTTTGAGCTCGGAAATAATCGGAAGGCAAGCTTGCACAGTGTCTGAAAAAGTCGCGCCATCGGCCAGCGTTTGTTGCAGGCC
>CANIDW010000076.1 GCA_947466165.1 Comamonadaceae bacterium
AGTCGTCGGCCCCGTAGTCCAAGCCCTTGACGCGCTCTTCCACGCTGTCGGCGGCTGTGAGGATCAACACCGGCATGGTCGAGCCGCGCGCCCGCAAGCGCTTGAGCACCTCCAGTCCGTGCATGCGCGGCAGGCCCAGGTCCAGGATCAGAAGGTCGAACTCGGTGTTAGTCATCAGCGCGGCGTCGCATTCGCTGCCGCTGGCGACATGGTCCACCGCCGCGCCCGAAGCACGCAGGGTTCGCAGCAAACCATCGGCCAGCACCTGGTCATCTTCGGCAATCAATATCCGCATCGCTGTCTCCTCGTGTGAGGCGCCTGGGTTGCGCCATCGGTCGCCCGCTGAGCCGGGTTGTTGTTCTTGCTGCCAAAGGCAAATTCTAGGCTTATGCAGCAGCCCGGCAGACTTAAAGTTTCAGCGGCGGCATTCAGCCTTCGTAACCGCCTGCATAAGCCTCCAGGCCAAGCGTCACCACAGTGGCCACATCCTGGCCCACGGCTTGCGAAAACTCGGCCTCTGCGCGCGCCACAGCCTGCTTGAAAGCTTCCAGCCACAAGAGCCCCGTGGCCGTGAACACCACCCGGCGTGCGCGTTTGTCATGCGGGTCGGCTTCGCGTGTGATCAGTCCCCAGGCCTCGCACTGGTCCACCAGGTCGCCCATGGCCTGCTTGCTCATGCCGGCGCTCTGCGCCAGCTCGGTCAGGCGTGAGCCGCCGTGCGCCAGATGCCGCGTGATGTGAATGTGCGCCGCGCCCACTTGCGAGCGTGCCGCCAGGTTGGACAGTGCCAGCGGCACCGCCACATCGTTGGCCATCAGGGCGAGCACGCGCGCGTCGAAGCGGCGCAACGCATGGCCCATCAGACGGCCCAGGTGGGTCTGGCGCCAGCCCTCGGCAGTGCCGCCCAGGGCAGGCGCGGGAGGGTCTTCAGGTAGAGAATTTGCCATGGCCTAATAGTAAGGCAAACTGACCAAAAATATGCTTTACAAGTTTAAACCAGCTGATAAAGTACTGTTCATGCATCCAGCTTTGGCCTCCCGGCAAGAACTCGATGAAACCGAATTATTTGTGTAACTTGTTGATTTAAATGGAGATTATCATGGAACCTACCGTCAAAGCCAATTCCCCCCTGAACACCGAAAAAGCCAAGGCCTTGCAGGCCGCGCTGCTGCAAATTGAAAAGCAGTTCGGCAAAGGCACCATCATGAAGCTGGGCGCCGGCGAGGTCATCGAGGACATCCAGGTCGTGTCTACCGGCTCGCTGGGGCTGGACATTGCGCTGGGCGTTGGCGGCCTGCCGCGCGGCCGTGTGGTCGAGATCTACGGCCCTGAGTCTTCGGGCAAAACCACGCTGACGCTGCAAGTCATCGCCGAAATGCAAAAGCTGGGCGGCACCTGCGCCTTTGTCGATGCCGAACACGCGCTCGACATCCAGTACGCCCAGAAGCTTGGCGTCAACCTGCAAGAGTTGCTGATCTCCCAGCCCGACACCGGCGAGCAAGCGCTCGAGATCGTGGACTCGCTTACCCGTTCGGGCGCAGTCGATCTGATCGTCATCGACTCGGTCGCCGCCCTCACCCCCAAGGCCGAGCTCGAAGGCGAAATGGGCGACTCGCTGCCCGGCCTGCAAGCGCGTTTGATGAGTCAGGCACTGCGCAAGCTCACCGCCACCATCAAAAAGGCCAACTGCATGGTCATCTTCATCAACCAGATCCGCATGAAGATCGGCGTCATGTTCGGCAGCCCTGAAACCACTACCGGCGGCAACGCGCTCAAGTTCTACGCTTCGGTGCGTCTGGACATCCGCCGCATCGGCTCCATCAAAAAGGGCGAAGAAGTGATCGGCAACGAGACCCGGGTCAAGGTGGTCAAAAACAAAGTGGCCTCGCCGTTCAAGACGGCGGAGTTCGACATCCTCTACGGCGAAGGCATCAGCCGGCTGGGCGAAGTGCTGGATCTCGGTGTGGCCGGCAACATCGTCGAAAAATCCGGAGCCTGGTACGCCTTCAACGGTGAAAAAATCGGCCAGGGCCGCGACAACTCGCGTGAGTTCCTCAAAGAAAACCCCGAGCTCGCCATCGAGATTGAAAACAAGGTGCGCGAATCTCTGGGCATTCCGCTGATCGCCGTCAACGCTGCCGCCAAGCCGGAAAAAACTGAGAAAGCCGAGAAGGTTGACAAGGTGGAAAAGGCTGAGAAGCTGGCCAAGGTTTGAAGCGAACCATCTGATTTCTACAGACTTTTCAGGAGTCCAACACCATGTCACGACGTGTCTTGAGCGTCAGCAGCTGGCTGCTGTGCGGTTTGAAAAAAATCGCCATCGCCCTCTGGCGGGCGGCCTGAGCGCCGCTGATGAGTGAGCGCGACAGCAGCCTGCCTGAGGCCGCGCCCGCCACCGCGCCAGCCAAGCGCAGTGGCGGGCGTGGCGGCTTCACGTTGTCGCTCAAAGGCAGGGCGCTGCGCCTGCTCACCGGCCGCGAACATTCACGCGCAGAACTCGAGCGCAAGCTCGCCCCGCATGAAGAAGAGCCCGGGCAGCTGGCCAAAGTACTCGACGACCTGCAGGCCAAAGACTTCATCAGCGAGCCCCGCGTGATCGAATCTGTCATCAACCGCCGCGCCAGCCGCTTCGGTGCAGCGCGCATACGCCATGAGCTGCAAGGCAAAGGATTGCAAGCCGAGGCGGTGGCCGCAGCCGTGCAATCGCTCAAAGCCACCGAGGTCGAGCGTGCCCGCGAAGTCTGGCGCAAAAAATTCGGCACCCCAGCGGCTAGTGCCACGGAACGCGGCAAACAAGCGCGGTTTTTAGCAGCCCGGGGCTTCGGCGCAGAAGCCATCGCTCGCGTGGTCTCCGGCGCAGACGAAGACTGAGCAAGGCAATGGGATGGATCCCCGCCTACGCGAGGATGACGGGACAGGTGTCCGGTCGGCCATCACGCCCCAATGCGTCATTCCCGCGCAGGCGGGAATCCATCCCCGGCTGTGTGCCGCAAGGGGGCAGGCACAAGATGGATCTCCGCGGCGCCAGGATGGCAAACAAGTCGCCTTGTGTTCTACCAGGCGTTTCTGAACGCCTGACTCAGTGAAGTCCAATTCCGGCGGGCGGCCAGCAGGTGGCGTTCTTTGACGTGGCCGTAACCTTTGATTTGCTCGGGGATGCGTGCCAGCTCCATTGCTGCTGCGTGGTTGGCCGCGCTCAGTGAAGTGATGATTTCTTCGACGCTGGCGCGGTAGTCCTTGATCAGCGCGCGTTCGCTGCGGCGCTCTTCGGTGTAGCCGAACACATCCAGTGCCGTGCCGCGCAAGCCCTTGAAACGCGTCAGCAGCCGGAAGGCGCCGGCCATCCACGGGCCGAACTGGCGTTTTTGCAACTCACCCTTGTCATTGCGGCGAGACAGCAGCGGCGGGGCCAGGTGGTAGTTGATCTTGAAGTCGCCCTCGAACATCGCCTGGATTTGTTCTTCAAATCCGCTTTGCGTGTGCAGGCGTGCTACCTCGTACTCGTCTTTGTAGGCCATCAGCTTAAAGAGTCCCCTTGCCACCGCCTGGCTCAGCAGGTTCTTGCCGCGCACGGCCTCGGGCAGGCGCTCTTCGGCGGCTTGCACGCGCGCCACCAGGGCCGCGTAGCTTTGGGCGTAAGCCGAATTTTGGTAGCCGGTCAAAAACTCGACACGGCGCGCCACCAATGCATCCAGGCCCTGACGTGGCGCCGGCATGCTGACCACTTGCGCGGGCGCATACAGGTTTTGCACAGACGCCAAATTGCAAGCCGCGCGCCGGCCCCAAGTGAATGCCGCCTTGTTGTTGTCCACCGCGACCGCGTTGAGCTCAATGGCGCGCATCACTGACGCCAGACCCAGCGGCACCCAGCCGCGCTGCCAGGCGTAGCCCAGCAGCATCGGGTTGGTGTAAATGCTGTCGCCCATCAGCTTCGTGGCGGCGGTGTCGGCATCAAAACTGCCAATGCCATCAGCGCCCACGGCTTTGGCGATTTCGGACTGGCAGGCGCTGCCGGGGTTTTCCCAACTGCCGTTGTGCACAAAGGCAGCTGTCGGTGCGCTGTGGGCGTTCAGTGCCACATGGGTTTTGCCGGCCTGCATGCGCAGCAGAGTTTCTTTGTGTGCGGCGACGATGGGGTCGCAGCCGATCACCAGGTCGGCGCCGGCCATACCGACCCGCGTGGTGCAGATGTCGCCCGGGTTCTGGCTGATGAGCACGTGGCTCCAGGTGCTGCCGCCTTTTTGCGCCAGGCCCGCTGCGTCTTGCGTGACGATGCCTTTGCCCTCAATGTGCGCGGCCATGCCCAGCAGCTGGCCGATGGTGATGACACCCGTGCCGCCCACCCCGGCCACCACCAGGCCCCAAACTTTGCTGGCGCCTGCGCCGTCCAGCAGCGGCAGTACAGGCAAGGGCAGAGCGCCCAGCGCGGCATCATCAAAAGGGTTCAGGCGCGCGTCGGCCTTGGCTTTCTTTTTGAGCTGGCCGCCCTCGACGGTGACGAAGCTCGGGCAAAAGCCCTTGGTGCAGGAATAGTCCTTGTTGCAGGTGCTCTGGTTGATCTGCCGTTTGCGGCCGAACTCGGTTTCCAGCGGCTCGATAGACAGGCAGTTGGATTGCTCGCCGCAATCACCGCAGCCTTCGCACACCAGCGGGTTGATCAGCACGCGCCTGGCCGGGTCCACCAACGCGCCGCGCTTGCGGCGACGGCGCTTTTCGGTGGCGCAGGTCTGGTCGTAAATGATGACGGTGCAGCCCTTGATCTCGCGCAACTCCCGCTGAATCACGTCCAGCGCATCGCGGTGATGCACGGTCACGCCCTCGGCCAGGGTCACGCCATCGTACTTTTCGGGCTCGTCAGTGACCACCACGGTTTTGACAGCGCCCTCGGCGCGCATCGACTGCGCAATCTGCGTCACCGAATGGCCCTCGGGCCGCTCGCCCACGGGCTGGCCGCCCGTCATGGCCACGGCGTCGTTGTACAAAATTTTGTAGGTGATGTTCACGCCGGCGGCAATGCTCTGGCGGATCGCCAGCATGCCGCTGTGAAAATAAGTGCCGTCACCCAGGTTGGCAAAGATATGGGTGTCGGTGGTGAAGGGCTGCTGGCCGACCCAGGGCACGCCCTCGCCGCCCATTTGTGTGAAACCCATGGTGCTGCGGTCCATCCACAGCGCCATGTAATGGCAGCCGATGCCGGCCATGGCGCGCGAGCCCTCCGGCACGCGGGTAGAAGTGTTGTGCGGGCAGCCCGAGCAAAACCAGGGCGTGCGCTCAGCGTTGACCTCAAGCACCTGCATGGCCCGTTCTTTGGCCTCGATCAAGGTCAGCCGTGCGGCGATGCGCGAACGCATGTCGCTGCCCAGGTCAAGCTTTTGCACGCGCGCTCCAATCGCCTTGGCGATCAGTGCGGGCGACAGGTCGGCGTTGGCGCGCAGCAGCGTGTGCGCCGCCGGGTTGGACATGCCCCACTCGCCGCCGCTGAAGTCGCCCTCGACCTCGTTGAACTTGCCCAGAATGTGAGGCCGCACATCAGCGCGCCAGTTGTACAGCTCTTCCTTCAGCTGGTATTCAATGACCTGGCGTTTTTCTTCGACCACCAGAACCTCTTGCAGGCCGGTGGCAAATTCGCGCGTGAGCTGCGCTTCGAGCGGCCACACCACGCCGACCTTGTGCAGCCGGATGCCGACCTGCCGGCAAGCCGCATCGTCCAGCCCCAGATCGACCAGCGCCTGGCGCGTGTCGTTGTAAGCCTTGCCGCTGGCGATCAGGCCGAAGCGGTCGTTCGGGCCTTCAATCGCGTTGTAGTTCAGCCGGTTGGCGCGTATGTAAGCCAGCGCGGCGTACCACTTGAACTCAAACAGGCGCTGCTCTTGCTCCAGCGCGCTATCGGGCCAGCGAATGTGCACGCCGCCGGGCGGCATTTCAAAGTCGGTCGGCAGTTTGATCTGCACGCGCTGCGGGTCAATCAGCGCGCTGGCCGACGACTCCACAATTTCCTGAATCGTCTTCATGCCGGCCCAGACACCGGCATAGCGGCTCATGGCCAGCGCGTGCAAGCCCAGGTCCAGAATTTCCTGCACGCTGGCTGGGAAAAACAAGGGCAAGCCGCAGGCCTTGAAGATGTGATCGCTCTGGTGCGCCGCAGTCGAACTCTTGGCCATATGGTCGTCACCGGCCACCGCCAGCGCGCCGCCCCAGGGCGTGGTGCCGGCCATGTTGGCATGCTTGAACACGTCCGAGGTGCGGTCCACGCCCGGGCCTTTGCCGTACCAGATGCCGAACACGCCGTCGTACTTGTTGGTGCCCGGCGGCGCAAAGCCCAGCTGCTGCGTGCCCCAGACAGCGGTCGCCGCCAGCTCTTCGTTCACGCCCGGCTGAAACACGATGTGTTGCGCCTTGAGGTACTTGGCTGCCTTCCACAGCGCCTGGTCATAGCCCCCCAGCGGCGAGCCGCGGTAGCCCGAAATAAAGCCGGCGGTGTTTTTGCCCTGCTGAGCGTCGCGCAGGCGCTGCAGCATAGGCAGTTTGACCAGCGCCTGCACGCCGCTCATGAAGGCGTAACCATAGTCCAGGCTGTACTTGTCGTCCAGTGTGACGGTCTCCAGCGACTGGCGGATGTGCTCTGGCAAAGGGGCGTTCATGGCGAGTCTCCAGAAATCTTGTTCTTGCGCGGAAACCACTTCACGCCTTAGCGATTCAGGCCCGCACAGACAAAGTGTATGCCTCAAGGAGGCATATTTGCCGCCCAGCTTTTCGGCGAGCGCTTTGAAATAGTCTTGTCTGGTCAGTGGCTGCTGACCCAGTTTTCAACACGCAGCCCAGCGTAGCTCACAAAGTCCGCTTCGTTGTTGGTCACCAGCGTCACTCCCAAAGCGACCGCGTGGGACGCGATGAGTTTGTCCAGGGCATCGCGGTTGCGGTCTTTGTAAGCTGCCCGTATAGGGCCATAGGCCCTGGCCGCTGCTGCGTCAAAAGGCGCCACCATGATGTCTTCTAGCAAACTTTGCAGTGCTGAACGGTTAGTCTGCTGCGCGGCCGGCTTTGAGCATGCGATACCGTACTCCAGTTCGGCCAGGGTGACCGCAGAGATGACCACGTCGCCCACAAAGCACGCCGCAAAGCGCTCGCGCACCTCGGGCGGCTGGTGCTTCATGAGGTAGATGCAGATGTTGGTGTCGAGCATGTAAGTTGGCTTCATAAGGCCTCGCGCTCGCGCTCTATGTTGTCGCCTCGGCCCTGTTCCATGAAGTCGGGTGAGAACTTGGCCAGTTTGCCCAGCACATCACCCATGCGGCGCTGGGCCGGACGTATGCGCAACTCGTCGCCCAAGCGCTCAATGACCAGATCTAGGTCCCACATGCTGTAGGCCAGCTCTGCTGGAATGCGAACAGCCTGAGAGTTGCCGTTCTTGAAAAGTTTGGTGTTGGCCATGATGAACC
>CANIDW010000077.1 GCA_947466165.1 Comamonadaceae bacterium
GTCAATGACTTCTCGCTCCAATTGATCAGACCCCAGGTGTCGCAACTTCACGAAAAGCACGCACCCAGACTCACTGAAAGGCGCATGCGAAGAACCCGGCGGATTCATGATGTAGGTGCCGGCGGAATAGTTGCCAGTCTCATCACTGAATGTTCCATCCAATACCAATATCTCTTCCCCAAGCTCATGAAGATGCGCCTGGAACTTAGAACCTGGCTTGTATCGAACGACAGAAGTTGCCTTAGCTACCTCATCTCCTTGGCGCTCAAGCATGCGCCTTTCTACCCCCGATTCGGGACTGGCGATCCAAGGCAACTCATGGTGATTAATCACGACCCTTTGGCTGTAATCGGCGTTGATATTCATGGGCCTAATGCGAAGTGATGAGGCAGTTTAAAGCAATGAAAAAACCCCCGGCATTTCTGACGGGGGTTTGTACGGTGGTGGGCCCACCAGGACTTGAACCTGGGACCAAAGGATTATGAGTCCTCTGCTCTAACCAACTGAGCTATAGGCCCCTGAAATTCATTGTACTTGCCTCGATTTGAAGCTTGAAAATTGGCTGGACTTGGTGTCCTTTGAAAGATGTAATCTAAAAACAAATAAAACTTTTCGCTCAGCTTTTATGATGGCCGGATACTAAAATTCTTTCCAACCAAAGGAGTCAGCATGGAAGCACAAGAAAGTTCAGAACTGGTGGAAGAGGCCATCGGCGACAAAAGCAAAACGCGAACCGCACTGACCATCTCGGTGTTTGCCATGGTGCTGGCTTTTGCCAGCCTGGGCGGCTCCAATGCTGCCAAAGAGTCCATGCACGAGAACATTCAGGCGTCCAACGCTTACGCGTTTTACCAAGCCAAAAATATTCGCCAGACATCGCTGAAGATTGCGGTGAGCGATCTTGAACTGCAAGTTCTCCAGCAACCTGCCATGCCCGGACCGGCCAAAGAAGCGATTGCCAAAAAAATTGCCGAGTACAAAAAGACCGTAGATCGCTACGAGTCAGAGCCTGAAACCAAAGAGGGCAAAAAAGAACTGATGCTCAAGGCCAAAGAACATGAAACCGCAAGAGACCACGCACTGCGCCAGGACCCGTGGTTTGACTATGGTGAGGGCATGCTGCAAATTGCAATTGTTCTGTTGTCGGTGTCCATGATAGGCGCCATCCCGGCCATGTTTTACGTCGGTACTTTCTTGGGCAGCCTGGGCTTTTTGGCCACCTTGAACGGATTTTTTCTGTTTGTCTGACGCTGGCTTTACTTGCTGTGGCTCAGCGCGCTGCTGACCAACCTGGAGGTGATGTCAACGATCTGAATCATCTTTTCGTAGGGCATGCGCATGGGGCCGATCACGCCCAGCGTGCCGACCACCTGACCATCGACTTCATAGGGCGCCGTCACCACTGACAGCTCCTGGTAGGGGATGACCTGGCTTTCGCCGCCGATGTAAATGCGAACGCCTTCGGCCCGACTGGAGACATCAAGCAGGCGCATGAGTTGGGCTTTTTGCTCGAACAAATCAAAGAGTTTGCGCAGGCTGCCCATATCGCCGGAAAAATCGCTCACTGCCAGCAAGTTGCGCTCACCGGAAATAACCACCTCGTCACGCGACTCATTGGCTTCGGAGCTAACCTGCACGGCCGCCTGCATCAGGCTGGCGATTTCACCGCGCAGCGCTTCCACCTCGTTTTGGAGCCGCTGGCGCACTTCTTCGATGGCCATGCCGGTGTAGTGGGAGTTCAGAAAGTTGGCCGCCTCAATCAGCTGGGCTTGTGTGAAATCGGTCTCGGTAAAGATGACGCGGTTTTGTACATCGCCGTCCGGCGAGACGATGATGACCAGAAAACGCCGCTCCGACAGCCGCAAAAATTCAATGTGCCGGAACACCGATGTGCGTTTGGGCGCCATCACAACACCCACGAACTGCGACAAGCTCGACAGCATGTGGGCCGCGTTACTGAGAACTTTCTGGGGTTGGTCGGGGGCCAGCACTTGCGCCCCCATACCGCCGGCGCTCAAATGAGCCGGCTGCAGGGTCAGCATGGTGTCAACAAACAGCCGGTATCCCTTGGCCGTCGGAACCCGGCCAGCCGAGGTGTGCGGGCTGACAATCAGGCCCAATTCTTCAAGATCGCTCATGACGTTGCGAATAGTGGCTGGCGAGAGCTCCAGGCCCGATGCCCGTGAGAGCGTGCGCGAACCCACCGGCTGTCCCTCGGTGATGTAACGCTCTACCAGCGCCTTGAGCAATAACTTGGCACGGTCGTCTAACATGCGCTTGATTCTACGAAAGACCTGCGAGCCGGTTGTGATGTAATTTAAAAATGAGTTCTCAATTCCGCCATGTCGCCCTTATAGGTAAATACCAGGCTCAGGGCTCACGCTCGGCTCTGGAGGATATTGCGCGCTTCCTGATTGAGCAGGGTTGCGACATAGCGCTGGAAAAAGACACCGCTCAAAATACCGGCATCACGGCGCATTCCATTTTGGATGTTGCGCAAATTGGCAAGCAATGCGACCTCGGCCTGGTGGTCGGTGGCGATGGCACCATGCTGGGCATAGGCCGGCAATTGGCGCAGTTTGACGTGCCATTGGTCGGTATCAACCAGGGGCGGCTGGGCTTTATCACCGACATTGCCTTTGACGACTACCAGACCACCCTGACCCCCATGCTCCATGGCAGCTACCAGGAAGACCCGCGCTGGATGATGCAGGCCGAGGTGGTGCGTGGCGGCGAATCCGTCTTCCATGCGACCGCCATGAACGACGTTGTTGTCAACCGGGGGGCGTCAGCCGGCATGGTGGAGTTAAGGGTCGAAATCGATGGCCGATTTGTCGCGAACCAGCGTGCGGACGGCCTGATCATTGCCTCCCCGACCGGCTCGACGGCCTATGCCTTGTCAGCGGGTGGGCCGCTGATACACCCTTCTATAGGCGGCTGGATTCTGGCCCCGATCGCCCCGCACACGCTTTCTAACCGGCCCATCGTGCTCTCCGACAAAGGAGAAATCGCCATCGAGATCGTGGCCGGACGCGACCCAACCGTCAACTTCGACATGCAGACTTTTGCCAGCCTGCGCCATGGCGACCGGATCATCGTGCGTCGATCTGCGCACCAGGTCCGGTTCTTGCACCCGGTCGGCTGGAGCTACTTCGACACCTTGCGCAAAAAGCTGCACTGGAACGAAGGCGTGGCCTGAAGCCACAGCCAACTTGCAACGAGCACTGTTTCATGAGCCTGAAAAGTATTTTTTTGCGGGATTTTGTGATCGTCCATGCGCTGGAGCTGGACCTGAGCAAAGGCTTTACTGTGCTGACCGGCGAAACCGGCGCCGGCAAGTCCATTTTGATCGACGCCCTGCAACTTGCACTGGGTGCGCGCGCCGACGCCGCCATGGTGCGCGAAGGCGCGCAGCGCTGCGAAATCAGCGCCACATTTGACTGCCCTGCCGCACTGGCTGGCTGGCTGGATGAAAACGGTTTGCCGGCCGGCGAAGAATTGCTGCTCAAGCGCACCATCGATTTGCAGGCCAAGAGCAGGGCCTGGGTCAATGGCAGCCCTGCCACCGCCACTCAGCTGCGCGAGATCGCAGACCTGCTGGTCGATATCCATGGCCAGCACGCCTGGCAAAGCCTGACGCGGCCGGATGCGGTACGCGGCCTGCTGGATGCGTTTGCCGGCGTGTCACTGGGCCCGCTCAACCTGGGCTGGCAGGCTTGGCGCACAGCGCAAAAAACACTGGAGGAGGCCCGCAGCGCCCAAGACAGTCTTCAACGCGAGCAGGAACGTCTGGCCTGGCAAATCGGCGAAGTCGACAAGCTGGGGCCCGGCGAGGACGAATGGGAAGAACTCAACACCCAGCACAGCCGCCTGTCCAATGCGCAAGCCCTGCGCGAAGCTGTCGAAGCCGCGCTGCAAGCCCTGCAGGATGCCGAGGACAGCGCCTGTAGCCAGCTCGCACGGGCCGCTTCTGCACTGCAGGCGCAAGCGCATATCGAGCCGCAATTCGTCGCCCCGCTGGAGGTCCTGCAAAGCGCGCTGGCACAGGCTGAAGACGCGGTGCACTCGCTCAATGGCTATGCCAGGCACTCCGAGCTGGAGCCGCAACGCCTGAGTGCGCTGGATGAGCGCCTGGCCAGCTGGCTCAGTCTGGCGCGGCGCTACAAGCGCCCGCCCGCCGAACTGTCTGAACTGCTGGCAAGCTGGCGCCAGGAGCTGCAAAAGCTCAATGCAGCCACCGATCTGGCTGCACTCGAAGCAGCTGCCACCCTGGCACATGCCACGTACATGCAAGAGGCAGCAGTTATCTCCAAAGCCCGGCAGAAAGCCGCGCCGGCCCTGGCCAAAGCCATCACCGCGGCCATGCAAGGGCTGGGTATGCAAGGCGGACAATTTGAAGTCAAGCTGAGCAAGCTCGAGCAAGCTGCTGCCTACGGTCTGGAGCAGGCCGAGTTTTTGGTCGCCGGCCACAGCGGCAGCACGCCGCGGCCGGTCGGCAAGGTCGCCTCGGGCGGCGAGTTGTCGCGCATCGCGCTGGCCATTGCGGTGACCACCAGCCAGCTGGGCCAGGCGCAGACTTTGATTTTTGACGAGGTCGATGCCGGTGTGGGCGGGGCTGTGGCGCAAACCGTCGGAAAGCTGATGCGCCAGTTGGGCAAAGACCGGCAAGTCATGGCAGTCACGCATCTGCCCCAAGTGGCAGCCTGCGCCGACCAGCACCTGGTGGTCGCCAAGCGCAGCGACAAGGGCGGCACCGCCAGCACCGTCAACGCCGTGGAAGGCCAGGCCAGAGTCGCAGAAGTTGCGCGCATGCTGGGCGGCGAAAAACTCTCGCCGGCCACGCTGGCGCACGCCAAAGAAATGTTGGGCACATGAGCACACCCGACCCGGCCATGACAAACATGGAAATGGTGCTGATCACCGGCATGTCCGGCTCCGGCAAGTCGGTTGCGCTGCGCGCCCTGGAAGACGCTGGCTACTACTGTGTAGACAACCTCCCGCCGGAGCTGCTCGAGAGTTTTGTCGCACTCGAACTCAAACACAAAGCCAGCCGCGTGGCCATTGCGATGGATGTGCGCAGCGCCGCATCACTGCCGCTGGTGCCCAAACAATTGCTGGCCTTGCAGGCTCAGGGCATGGCGATCAAATCGATTTTTCTGGACGCCAGCACCGACACGCTGGTGCGACGATTTTCTGAAACCCGCCGCATGCATCCGCTGTCGCGCGGCAAGGCTTCCGACATGCACAGGGCGCTGGTTGAAGCGATCGAGCACGAACGCGAACTGCTCGCTGAGATACGCGAACAAGCCCAGGTCATCGACACCAGCATCATCCGATCCTCCCAGTTACAGACTTATCTCAAGACTTTGGTGGCGGCCCCGGCGAGCCGGCTGACCCTGGTGTTTGAGTCCTTTGCCTTCAAACGTGGCGTGCCGCTGGACGCAGACTATGTGTTTGACGTGCGCATGCTGCCCAACCCGCACTACGAAAGCCACTTGCGCTCACTCACAGGCCGCGACCAGCCCGTGGCCGACTACCTGCGAAGTCACCCTGAAGTGACCGATATGTTCAGCAGCATTGAAAATTTTCTAGGTCAATGGCTGCCGGCGCTGCTGCGCGACCAACGCAGTTACGTCACAGTGGCCATTGGCTGCACGGGCGGGCAACATCGGTCGGTGTACCTGGTTGAAGTACTGACGCTGGCTTTTGCTGCGAACTGGCAGACTCTCAAACGGCACCGTGAGCTGGACGCCCTGCATCAGCATCCAACATGACTGGTTCCACCATTTCCACAGAATCTGAAACTGGCGCCATTTCGGCCCCTGCCCATAGCATGAGCGTACAGGCGGCAACCATGCCGGTCCTGATCTCGCTGTGTTTTTGCCACCTGCTCAACGATCTCATTCAATCGCTGATTCCTGCCCTGTATCCCTTGCTCAAGCAGCAATTCAGTCTGGACTTCACCCAGATCGGCATCATCACGCTGGCCTTTCAGATGACAGCATCGCTGCTGCAACCCACCGTGGGCTTGTACACCGATAAACACCCCCAGCCCTATTCACTCGCTCTGGGCATGTGCTCCACGCTCATCGGACTGCTGCTGCTTTCGGTGGCGCATAACTACGCCGTGATTCTGATTGCGGCATCCCTGATCGGCACTGGCTCTGCGATATTCCATCCCGAGGCCTCTCGTGTTGCGCGCATGGCTTCGGGCGGTCGCTACGGCACCGCCCAGGCCTTCTTTCAAGTTGGCGGCAACGTCGGGCAGGCCGTCGGCCCCTTGCTGGCGGCCTTTATCGTGCTGCCGCGTGGCCAGAGCGCGATTGCCTGGATCTCGCTCGCCGCTCTCTTGGGTATGTTTTTATTGACACGCATTGGCATGTGGTACAGCCTTCACTCGCGTCCGGGCACTGCCGGCTCACGTGCAAGCCTGCGGACACAGCATTTATCTCGTGCAAGGGTATTTTTCCTGGTCAGCGTACTGATGTTGCTGCTGTTTTCAAAGAACGTCTACAGCTCCAGCCTGACGTCTTTCTTCACTTTTTATCTGATTGAACGATTCAATCTGCCCGTCCAGGCTGCGCAGGTCCAGTTGTTTATTTTCATGGCCTCAATCGCAGTGGGTACCTTGCTGGGTGGCGCACTGACCGACCGCATCGGTCGCAAGCCCATGATTTTGATTTCCATTCTGGGCGCCCTGCCCTTCACGCTGGCCTTGCCTTTTGCAGACCTGTTCTGGACCGGCGTACTCACCATGGTCATCGGCTTGCTGATGGCTTCGGCCTTTCCCGCGATTTTGGTCTATGCCCATGAGCTGATACCGGGCCGGGTCGGCCTGGTCTCGGGGATGTTCTTTGGACTTGCCTTCGGACTCGGCGGGCTAGGCGCAGCCGTGATGGGTGTCATTGCTGACGCGCATGGCATCGTGTTCATTTACAAGCTTTGCTCTTATTTGCCGGCACTGGGGTTGGTCGCATTCCTGCTGCCGAATTTCAACGCGCCCGCATCCAAGGCCTGAGCCGGAAGTCTTCAGACAAAGGCTTCATGCACCGGCTTCCAGCAGTTTGCGAACAGGCGCTGGCAGCCCGAGAGCTGGCCAGCTTGCCGGGTCAAACCAGGCACCGCCACGCTCTGCCGCGGTCAGCCCATTCCCCAGTTTCTGGCGGGCAGTGAGTTGACTCACGAAGGGCTTCAGGTGCAAATCCTTGTGCGTCAAAACATGCACAAAAGGCGTTTTCGGCTGCAGCGTAGCGCGTGCTGCAACAGGCACCGCACCGGTCAACAACTCTTCGCTGTCAAACACCGGCAAGCAGTACAAGCCGCCCCAGATGCCGCGCGCCGGACGTCTTTCGAGCCACACGGCGCCATCAGCGCGTAA
>CANIDW010000078.1 GCA_947466165.1 Comamonadaceae bacterium
AAAATGGACTGGCGGGTTATGGGCGAGTTGATGTCACGCCCTTCATATAAAGACTTGGCCTGCGTGCCATTGACAGCCAGCGGCGCGTCACTGCGGGTTTCGCTGCGGGCCGATGGCATTAACACCGACAGGTAAAGATCGTCCAGCCCGGCGGGGCCTTTGCCTTTGAGACCCACATCGTCAAAGTATTTGTCCACCAGATGAAGCTGCTGGTACACGCTCAAGTCCAGTATGGCCTTGGGGTTGGCCGCATAGCCGGCGCTGGCTGCACCGCGGTCGGCGCCGTCACAGAACTGAATGATGCCGTGGCAGCGCTGGTTAGAAGCGCGCGGGTTCATGCCGTCACTCTCCATCAGGGTCATGCGGGCAAAGTCGTCAGGGTTGAAGCGATGGTTTTTGGCCAGCTCCAGAATTTTGTCGCGCACATCGCCTTTTTCATTGGCGGGAATAAAGCCTTTGCTGACGGCGCGGTTGAGCGTTTTGTCCAGCACTTCATGGCGCAGCTGCGCAGGCGCGCTCTTGGCGGCTTGCGGCGTAGCAGCCACACCGGCGGCCTGAAAGCTTTGCAAGGCGGTGGCAGCTGGCGGCGGCGGACGGAAGGCCACGGTGGTCATCTGCCCTGCCCGGCCGGCTTCCAGGTCCTGCGAGAGCTGGTTTAAGTTGATCTGCTGGCCCGGGAAAATGCGGTTGACGTTGCTGATCTTGTTGGCGCTGGCGACTTGCTGGACCAGCCGCATGGTTTGTGAGCCGCTGAGCTGCACCCCCATGGATTGGGCATGTTCTTTGACGATGTCGCTGAGCGTGTCGCCGGGAACCACTTTATGAATGACAGCCGGGCCCCGGTCTGCGCTCAGTCCGCTGGCGTTGAGATCGGTGGGCGCAGACTGCTTGTTTTGGTTGAGCGCCAGCGTCAAGGGCTCGCTCAAGCGAACCTGGCTGAGCGCCGCGCCGAAGCGGCCGGCAGCGCCGTCTACGGCTTTGCCGCCCTGCGCCGGGCGGGCGGGGTTGCCTGCGACCCTTTGCAAAGATGCTTGCCAGGCGGCTTTGCCGGCAGGTGCAGATACCTTGTCATCAGGCCCCATGGCTGTCTCCTCGCGTGGGTTGGCCCCATGCGTCAAAATGAGTCGTCACAGCCTTCAGGGCTGTGGGCTTGAAACCGATCTTTTTCACTTGGTCTCTTTCTTGCAAGAATGTCTTTGTGCACCCTCTGTGGTGTCAATAAACCAACACCTTAATGGGCGTTTTGAACGATTTATCTGAGTGAATGCAAATGCTGTGCCGACCTTTTAGTGTCAATTTCCGGCACCCTTTGACCGGGGTGCTGGCCATGCTGGCCGCCTGCCTGGTCTACGGCCAGGCTTGGGCCCAGGCCGGCAAAGTGCCGCCCGCACCACCCGTCGCGCCCAGCGCAACGGCTGCGGCTAACGCATCGCCCAAAGACAAAATGCTCATGCAAGTGCGCCAATGGGTGGCTCAAAACCAGAACACAGAGCCCGCCAAAGTTGAGATTGCGCCCATTGACCCCCGGGTCAATGTGCTGGAATGCCCGCAAGCGCTGTTGATCGACCTGCCCTTTGCCTCGCGTGAATCGGTGCGGGTGCGCTGCGCCCAGCCCGCCTGGCAGATTTACCTGCAGGTACAAAAGTCGGCTGCGGCTGCGCCGGCGGCTGTGTCGGCCCCGGCTGCTGCGCCCCCCGTCAACCGGACCACCGTGATCACCCGCCACCTGATTCAGCGCGGCACCCAGTTGCAACCGGGCATGCTCGAGGAAGTCAGCCGCCCTACCCAGGGTCTGGATGCACAGGCGGTGTCGTCCTTGCAAGATCTTCTTTATGGAGAAGCCACCCGTGATTTACCGGCAGGCCAAGTAGTACGAAGTAGTGACATAAGGCGGGCTGTTTTGGTGAAACAAGGGCAATCCGCACTCATGTCGGTAGGCCAGGACAAGGGCTTTCAGATCACCGTCCGTGTCGAAGCGCTGCAAGATGGCCGAATGGGTGAACAAATCCGCTTGAAAAATACGGAGTCGGGTCGATTACTAACGGGTACAGTCACGGGGCCGAACGCTGTTAAAGGATTTTGAGGTTTTTTTCAAAAGGCCCTCAAGTTCTCAAAAGAGCTGCCGATACTACAGATGCACAGTCCTTTTGAAGTGACTGTCATTAATAGAAAGAGAGTGCTTTATGACCGATGCAATTTCACAATATGGCCGCCAAGCCCAGTCTGACCCGACTGTGCGCAACGCATTGGAAAAGCTCGATAAGAAGGCCGCACCCACTGACAGCAAAGACACTGCGGCCCAAGCTCAGGCGCCCAAAGCCCCTGTGCGCCCCGGCCCGGACACGCTGAGCTTGAGCAATGTGGCTCAAAAAGCCATGAACGAGCCCGAATTTGACCGTGTCAAAGTGGATTCGATCAAAAAAGCCATCCAGGAAGGCCAATACCCCCTGGATGCCAAACGCATCGCCGAGAGCTTTGTGGCGATCGAAAAAATGATTGCCGACTGAGCAGGTGACTGACCCAGCCAAAGCCGAGCAACTGGCACGCGCCGTGCGCGCCTTGCCTATGGCCGGAGAATTGGCGCAAATTCTCGACATGGAGTTCGAGGCCCTGCAAAAGCAGGACCTGGACCGTTTTGAACAACTTCAAGGCCGCAAAGCCGATTTGCTGGCCGAACTCGCAGGCCTTTGCCCTGCTGCAGAGGTTTTGCAAAAAGACCCCGATTGGCAGGGCTTGCTGGCCGCCATGACCGAATGCCGCGACCTGCACAGGCGCAACGCCATGCTCATTGAGCGCAAACTCGAAGCCATTCGCGGCACGCTGCAAAGCCTGCAGTCCAGCGTGGCCACCAGCACCGTCGAGGTTTATGACCGCCTGGGCCAAGTGGCCCGTTTTTCACGCGGGCGCGGGTACCAGGACGCCTGAGCCCTGCCCTGTTCAAGCCGCAGGATCGGCCGGCGCTGCTTGGGCAGCCACCTCAGGGCGGCTGTAGCCAGCCATTTTTTCATCCCCCGGGCGCATGCCCTTGAGCCAATAAACCCAGCTCAAAATCACGGCCACGGTGGTGTAGAGCTCTGTGGGGATCTCGTCGTCCACATTGAGCCGGCTGAGCAAGGCCAGCAACTGGGGGTCTTGCGAGACATAAATACCCTGCTTGCGGGCTTCTTCCACAATCATGTCAGCCACGGCACCGTCGCCCTTGGCGGTGACCATGGGCACGGCGTGGGCGCCGTACTCGAGGGCAATGGCTTGACGAATCGGGTTCATGCTGAAACGTCCACCACCATGCCGCGCCCGCTAGGGCGCCACTGACCGGGCTCCACCGGCCGCGCGCCATGCACAATTTGAAAGCTCTGCATGGCCAGACCGGCCTCAGCGAGTTGCTGGCGCAGCTCCGGCGAGCGGGCGGTGGCCTGCCGGGCCACTTCACCCTGCAAAGCCCACATATGCAGGTCGACCCGGTCGGTGCCGTGCAGCTCGGTCTTGAGCCAGATTTCACCGAGCACATCGCTGCGAGAGTGCACGTTGACTGTCAGTGGCGGCGGTTTATCGCCGTCACGCGGCCCGCGCCTGAAGACAAGCTCTACCGGCTCAGCATCATGAAACGGCAAGACCATGCGCATGAGCAACTCGCGCTGGGCCTGGGCTTGCACGGCCTGGACCTGGAAAGACTCCAAGTCGTCTACCGCACGCTGCAGGCTGCTGACTTTCTCGGCACTTTCGTCGGACTCTCCCCGGGCCAGTGCCGCCATCAGGCGGCGCAGCAGTTGTTTAGGGTCGTCGGCTGGCGGCATGAGACCACGTGCTAACCAGGCCTCGGCCCCCATGCCGGCGGCCACGAATTGGCTGAGTGCCTGCGGCGTGAGCTGCGCCATGGACAGCTGCATGCTGCGCCACTGGGTCTGCAGGTCGGGGCGCGGCAGGCTTTGCAAAATGGTGTCCAGCGTACCCGGGCGGAACATCTCAGCCACACCCTGCGCCAGCGGCGGGCGAAACAACAAGTTGGCCACTTTCGAGAAGAAAACGCTGGCGTCTGGCGCAGTGGTCAGCGATGGCAGGGCCGTGGTGGCCGGCAAGAGCTGCAAACTCCAGGGGCCGCTAGGCGAGGCCTGGACCCGCAGCGACAGTTTGTCCCCTTCAGCCCAGGGTGAGGGGCGTGGCAAATCCAGCAGGCGCCCGCGCAGCAGCAAGGCCATGTCACCGTTCGGGCGGGTGTGCACCAAGGCTTCCACAACCTCACCATCGGTCAGCCCCAGCGCACGGGCCGCCGGGGCGGCCAAAGGCAACAACTTTCCTTCAAGAAAAATTGGGTTTGCGCGGCCAGCCGTGTGACTGGCCTGAGCGCCTTCAATCAAGGAAAGCGGACCCAGCGGCGCTGCTGTTCAGCTGACGCCGGTGCGGCCGCGCGCGCTGCATCTTCTGTTTCCATCAAGGGCATGGCCACGGCACGCAGCAGCTGGACAGCGTCGGGTACCTTCAATTCGTCGGTGGTGCGCATGCGTGAGGCCTGACCGCCGGGAAATGCCTGCGGATTGAGTTCAATGAAAGCGTTGCGCAGCAACTCGATGCGCAAGGGGCTGTCGGCCATGGTTTTTTGAATCACTTTGTCCAGCGACTCACCGCGCAGCGCTTTGTAAGTCAGGCCGGACGCCACCACGGCCGGGCGTACAGGTGCAACAGGAGCGACGGCCTTGGGAGCCAGGTTGGGCGGAAATATAGCCGGCCGGGGGGCCTGAATTGTGCTTGGGCTTGGGGTTGCGGTCTGAGCAGGGACCTGAGCCACGGCCTGCACCGCCACCAATACCAGCGCCGAGACCAGCCACTTGGGCGACAAAACACCATGCGAGGTGCAGACAACGGGTTGGGTAGAGGACTTGTTCATGGGGCTTCCTTGTCGGAGGGCGGCTGGTGCAATAAGTGATTCAAAAAGGTACAGGCTGGATTTAACACAGCGTTAGCGCAACACATCCAGGCCGGTCATAGCCTGGGGTTGCCAGGCGCGCCACTGGGTGCGAACCTGATCGGCCGGGCCGGCTAAAACTTGCAACTGGGCATGGTGGGCGTAGACACGCTGAACCCGGGCCAGCACCGCTTGTGCGCCCACGCCGGCTTCAAGAATCTGATGTGGAAAGCGCCGCTGATCGGCCAGCACCCACTCGTCGCCCGCCCGCACACCGGCCAGAGCACCGGCGTTGATGCGCAGGTCGGCACCGCGGGCCTGAATCACTTCAGGCTTCACGCTTTCGCAAGCCAGGCGTGCGCCCATCTCATGCGTCCACTGACGCACATGGCGGGCCACTTCTTCGCGCGCCTGAAGCAGCAGCAAGTTGGCGCTGTAAGCGCCGGACTGAGGCGGCAACGCGATATCAGCGCTGGCGGCAAAAAACGGCTTGCCACTGCCCTGCGCGCTGACAGTGAAATGAAAGCGCATCAGTGTGGGCGCATCGCCCCACAAAGGGTTTTCGCGCCACCAGGTTTTCAGATCAGACTGCGGCGCTGCCGTACGGGCTTCAGCGGGCGCAGGAGACACGCTGACGACAGCGCGCCAAGGCAGGTTTTGTTCGCCGGTGCCTGTGAGGATTTGCTCGTAAGCGGAACCTTGCTCGCTGCTTTGTTGAAGCATGCGCCAAGCACTGGCCGAGGCGCCGGCTTGCAGCACCTGGTCGCGGCCGAATTGGCCCAAGGCATAGGCCAACGCCGCGTCTTGGTGGCTCCACTGCCCACCCACTGAAAGTTGCAAAGCGATGAGGTGGCGCAGCGAAACCTGTTTTTCACATTCACGGAGCTTGGCTGCAGCGGCCAACTCTGTTGAGCCGGGGTCTGGCGTGGCTTTGCCTTCTTGCAACTTGAGCTGGGCCTGAGGCCGCCCGCTGCTGTCGCGCAGATAGCTGAGCACCTGCACCCCGCGCACTTGCATGCCAGAGCGAAAGCTACTGCCTTCGCGCAACACGCCCTGCCCGTCTATCCAAGCCACGCTGTCAACCCGGGTCGGGCCTTGCAGGGCAGCTTGCACCAGGCCTGCACGTATGCCTTCAAGGCGTTCTTCCGGGCTCAAACCCGTGACGGCCTGGGCCAGCGCCGCCGGAGCGCACACAGCCAGTGCCAGCCAAGCGAGTCGGTGTTTCATGGCGGCGGTCCTGCGCAAATCTTGTTGCGGGATCAGCGGTTTTTAGCGACGATCTGACCCAGGTACAGGGTACGCAGATCCTTGACCACGGCTTTGTCCAGCGACAAAGTGGTCTCGTAGGTGTCATCGCTGGTTGGCGTGATGCTGACCAGCACAGCGCCGTAAATCACGCCTTCAACGCGGGTGCGGAAGGAGTCGTTTTGCACCACCATGTCGGCCACCGTGGTGCTGGCATCGAGTTGCTGGCCGTAAACCTGCTCTGTCAAAGAGCGGTAGGCGTCAAGCTTGGAAGCGCGTATGGCCAGCAATCGTTGCTGAGCCGGGTTGCGGTGGTTTTGCACGCTGATCACAGCGTAGCCACTGGCGGTCAGCGTTTCGCGCTTTTCGACCATGGGTGCGATCATGCCGGCGACTTCAGCCGGGCTGGGGTGTGCGACAGTGCTTTTAACTGGTATTTGCTCCAGCAGGGTCTGGCAGCCGGAGAGGCTGGCGCCTCCCAGAGCAAACATGAAGCACAAGGCCAGCGATCGCGTTGCGCAGAGTTTCAGACGGGTCATGGCATGGTCTTTCACAGGTAAGCAGGGGCTAAAGGCATCTACCTCAATATCGACAGCAGAACAACAATCTTGAGACGCTTTCAAGCTACTTTGAACCGTTTCCGGCCATTTTCTTGATGTTTCCAAGTCACAACAAACAATTAAATCATTAACGATTAAATATATTGTGTAATATTCGACGGTGTTCGTCGGGCGAAGCACGCCTGATTGCGTTGTATTTTTCGTACTTTTGTCGACCTACCCACCTTCTCTTGCCTGTGGCCAGCAAAAAAACCCACTCTTACATCGGATGCAGCGAGGCCGCCAAGGCGGTTCGTAACATGGTTTCGCTCGTCGCCGACTCCACCGCCACAGTACTGATCACCGGCGAAAGCGGTACGGGCAAGGAGCTGGTGGCACGGGCACTGCACGACGAATCGCTGCGCAAAGACGGCAATTTTGTGCCCATCAACTGCGCGGCCATCCCCAAGGATTTACTCGAAAGCGAGTTGTTCGGCCACCGCAAAGGGGCTTTCACCGGGGCTGTGGCAGACCGGGTGGGTCGCTTTGAATTGGCCCATGGCGGGACTATTTTCTTAGATGAGATCGGCGACTTGTCGCTGGACATGCAAGTCAAGTTGCTGCGCGTATTGCAAGAAAGAACCATTGACCCGGTAGGCGGCTTGCGGCCTGTGCAAGT
>CANIDW010000079.1 GCA_947466165.1 Comamonadaceae bacterium
ATCGGCGATGACGGCAAGCCACGCCCGATTGACAAGCCGGGCAACAAGCCGGCCCAGTGAGCCCGGCAGCCGGGGCCAGCATCAGGAGACGATGTAAACCCCTGAGCCCACTGCCAGCAGTTGGCCGTCGGCACCATGAAAGGCCATGCGCGTGTTGGCCACCCGCGAGCCCACGCGCAAGACCTCGGCATGCATTTCAAAATGCTCACTGATACCGGGGCGCAGGTAGTCGATGCGCAAGTCGATGGTGCCCAGTTTGGCAAAACGCTGCAAGCGCAGCGCCGGAGCTTCATCCATGTGGCGCGCGCCCTGGGCAGCCAGCACGGCCAGTCCGCCCAGCGTGTCCAGCGCGGCGCTGATCACGCCGCCATGCACCCGGTTGTAAGCCGCATGACCGATCAGATCATCCCGCATGGCCAGGCTGGCGCTCACGCGTTCAGGCTTGATCGAGACGATCTTCAGACCGAGCAATCGGTTGAAAACAATTTTTTCTTCAAACAGCTCAGTCAGGCCGCGAATGTATTCAGGCTCTAAAACGACAGGGGTGGCCGGCGCGGCCTTTTTCTGGGATGTCATTCACACATTGTGGCTGAGCGCTTGGGGCGCGGTTTCAGAGCTTGGCAAAGTCCGGCCGGCGCTTTTCAACGAAGGCGGTAAAGGCTTCACGCGCCGCCGGTTCGCGCAGCATGCGGCCAAAGCTGCTGATCTCTTCGGCAATGCGCCCGGCAACCACGGGGGCGTTGCTCATTTTCATCAGGCGCTTGGTTTCCAGCAACGAAGACAGCGGCTTGGCCGCCAGTTTTTTAGCCTGCATTTGCGCCAGCGCATTGGCTTCGGCCGGCGGCACGATGCGGTTGATCAAACCCAGCTCCAGCGCCGTTTCAGCTGTGAAGGGCTCGCCCAGCAGCAACGCTTCGGCGGCACGCTGATGGCCCATGAGCTGCGGCAGCAACAGGCTGGAGCCCGCCTCGGGACACAGGCCCAGGTTGACAAAGGGCAGCGAAAAAGCGGCGTTGTCGCCCGCATAAACCAGGTCGCAATGCAGCAGCATGGTGGTGCCGATGCCAACCGCCGGCCCGCAAACCGCAGCCACCAGCGGTTTGGCAAAGGTACTGAGCGCACGCAAAAAACGAAACACCGGCGCGTCACTGTCGTTGGGCGGCACACTCAAAAAGTCTTTGATGTCATTGCCGGCTGAAAAAATCAGCACGTGCCCCTGAAAGACCACCACACGCACTGCCGCATCGCCGGCGGCGCTGTCCAACGCATCGGACAAGTGACCATACATGGCAGCGGTGAGCGAGTTTTTTTTGTCGACCCGGTTGAAGGTGATGGTCATCACCGAGTCTTCGGTGTGCACGAGGATTTCTGGCGAGGCTGACATCTCTACTCCTTGAAATAAACAATCTGGTGCGAGGTCACCAGCAATTCACCGGCTTCGGACCACAGCTGCACAGCCTGGTCAAAAAAACCTTGCTGAAAGTTTTGCGCCTGCGCTTGCCCCAGCAAATAACCCTGATCGGTGCGCGCCAGTTCAGCCGCACCCGCATGAAAGTACACCGTCACCGACACCGTACCGGCCGGCACTAATTTAGCGCGGCGCAACCAGATGCGCGGGTAAAAAGCATCGGCCATGGCCGTCAATGCCAAAAAATCCAGTGGCCGTGGCGGATTGTCGCGCAGCCAGAACTGACTCAGACTGTCCTTGCCGCCGCCGTCCAGCAGCCGGGGTAAATCGCCACGCGCCACCCGCATCTCGTAGCGCTGCGTCCAAGCCAGTTTGTCAGGGTAAGCGGCGGGGCTGCAGTCTTGCGGCAATGGCGCAGCAGGCATCGGGCTGTCGTTTTGGCCCCAGGTCGGGCGCCGCACGGCCGTGACAGCGGTGGCGCTCATGAGCACGCTCTGCGCGCCTTGCGCGTCTGGCTGCGTCATCTCAATGAACCAGTGCTGGGTAGAACGGTTGGTCCGCAGCGGTCTGGCCGTCAGCTGAAAATCGCCGGGTGCGACCGCCGCTGCAAAGTTCACCGTGAGGGACAGCGGCTCACCGAGCAGCGCCGGGTGCAGCAAAACCGCTTGCAAGGCGGTGGCCGCGGTGGTGCCGCCAAACGGCCCCACCATGTTCCAGTAGGCCGGACTGCTGCTGCCCCTGAAAACGCCGGGCCGGGCAGCGTCCAGCGGCTCCAGGCGCAGCGCCTCATCAAATGCATGCATGCGGCTCAGACCCGCTCAAAAATGCCAGCCGCGCCCTGCCCCATGCCCACGCACATGGTGACCATGGCATAGCGCAGCTTATGCCGGTGCAAGGCATGAATGGCCGTGGCAGAACGGATGGCACCCGTGGCTCCCAGCGGATGGCCCAGCGCGATGGCGCCGCCCATGGGGTTGACCTTGGCCGGGTCCAGGCCCAGGGTCTGCATCACCGCCAGCGACTGCGCGGCAAAGGCTTCATTGAGCTCAATCCAATCGATGTCGGCCTGCAGAAGACCTGCATAGCCCAGCGCCGCCGGAATGGCCTCGATGGGGCCTATGCCCATGATGTGCGGCGGCACGCCGCGGCTGGCATAGCTGACAAAGCGCGCTAAGGGCTTGAGGCCGTGCGTGCGGATGGCTTTTTCGCTGGCCAGGATCAGCGCGCCTGCGCCGTCTGAGGTTTGCGAGGAATTGCCGGCTGTGACCGAGCCGCGCGCGGCAAACACCGTCTTGAGTTTGGCCAGGCCGTCCATGGAAGTATCAGCGCGCGGACCTTCGTCCAGGCTGACGGTGCGGGTGCTAATTTCGACCTCACCGCTTTGCAAATTGGGGCTGCGATAGCTGACCTGCACGGATGTGATTTCATCCTTGAACTCACCGGCCTGCTGGGCTTTGAGGGCTCTGGCATGCGAAGCACAAGCAAATTCATCCTGCGCCTGACGCGAGACTTTCCATTGCTGCGCCACCTTTTCGGCGGTCAGACCCATGCCGTAGGCCAGGCCGATATTCTCGTCCTGCAAATACATAGCCGGCGACAGCGAAGGTGCATTGCCCGACATCGGCACCATGCTCATGCTCTCGGTGCCAGCCGCGATCATGATGTCGGCCTCGCCGACCCGTATGCGGTCCGCCGCCATCTGTACCGCTGACAGCCCGGATGCGCAAAAGCGATTGACCGTGATGCCGCCCACACTGTGGGGCAAACCCGCCAGCACCGCACCGATGCGCGCGATGTTCAGGCCCTGCGGTCCTTCGGGAATGGCACAGCCGCAAATGATGTCTTCAATGGCCGCAGGGTCCAGGGTCGGCGCCTGAGCCAGGACAGCGCGCAGCGCCTGAACCAGCAAGTCGTCCGGGCGCATGTGGCGAAAAAAACCGCGGTGCGAACGCCCTATGGGTGTGCGCGTGGCGGCGACGATGTAAGCGTCTTGGATTTGTTTAGACATATTGAATTTCTTTCACTAGGGGCAGGTCACTTCAGTTACGCAGCGGTTTGCCCGTGTTCATCATGCCCATGATGCGTTCTTGCGACTTGGGATGCTCAATCAAAGCGCAAAAAGCCTTGCGCTCGAGCGTCATGAGGTACTCCTCACTGACCAGCGAGCCGGCATCCACATCGCCGCCGCACACCACGCCGGCGATCAGGCTGGCGATGTGAAAGTCATGCGCACTGATGAAGCCGCCGCCCTGCATATTGACCAGCTGGCCGCGGATGGTGGCGATGCCATCGCGTCCCGCTACAGCAAACAAACGCCGGGCCGGCGCTCGGTAGCCGGCCGTGTACATGGCCTTGGCTTGGCTGATAGCGACAAACAGCAACTCGTCTTTGTGCGCGACGATGACATCGCCCTCCAGCAGATAACCCAACTTGCGGCTTTCGTGCGCGCTGGTGCCCACCTTGGCCATGGCGGCGGCGGCAAAGCCTTCGCTGAGAAATGGCATCAGGTCTTTGCCGGTCGAGCTTTGCGCGTTCTCGGCCGCACGGCGGGCAATGTAGGTCAGCCCGCCCGCACCGGGCACCAGGCCCACGCCCACCTCGACCAGGCCGATATAGCTTTCCACAGTGGCCACGCGCCGGGCCGAATACACAGCCATCTCACAACCGCCACCCAGGGCCAGGCCGCGGATGGCAGAGACCACCGGCACGCTGGCGTAGCGCATTTTGAGCATGACTTTTTGCAAGTCGGCTTCAGCCTCTTCAACAGCAGCCACGCCCAGCATCATGAAAGCCGGCAGCATGGCCTGCAGATCGGCACCGGCGGAAAACATCTCGCCCTCCGACCAGATGACCATGCCCTGAAAGCTTTGCTCGGCCAGGTCCACGCCGCGCGCCAGTCCAGCGGCCACCTCAGGGCTGATGGCGTGCATTTTGGTTTTGATGCTGGCAATCAACACCTCTTCGTCCAGGGTCCACAAACGCATGGCCGCGTCTTCGTGCAAGGTGCGACCCGCCGTCGCCGGCGAAGCAGCCTGCGCGCCCTGCACGTCTTCCGGGAAATGCTGGCGCGCATACACCGGCAGCTTGCGGCGCGGTATGAAAGCTTGCGCGGCCGGGCTCCACGAGCCCTGGGGCGTGTGCACGCCACCGGCCTCGGCTACAGGGCCTTTGAACACCCAGGCCGGCAGCGGCGCGCTGCACAGCGCCTTGCCGGCGTCGATGTCTTCTCGAATCCATTGCGCTACCTGCAGCCAGCCGGCTTCCTGCCAGAGCTCGAACGGGCCCTGCCGGCTGCCGAAACCCCAGCGCATGGCCAGATCAATGTCGCGCGCCGTCTCCGCAATGCTTTGCAAATGAACCGCCGCATAGTGCAGCTGGTCGCGCAAAATCGCCCACAAAAAGCGCGGCTCGGCACCTTCGGCTTCACGCAACAATTTCAGCCGCTCGCCGGCCGGTTTTTTAAGCATACGGCCGACCACATCATCGGACTTGGCGCCACCCGGCACATAGTCCATGGTCTGCGGGTCCAGCCGCAGGATGTCGCGGCCCTGTTTTTTGTAAAAGCCAGCGCCGGTTTTCTGACCCAGGTTTTTAGCTTCCAGCAGCCTGGCCAGCACTGGCGGCGTGGCATACAGCGCGGCAAACGGGTCCGCGTTCTTGCCGTCGCCGGGATTGTCTTGAAGCGTGCGGATCACATGCGCCATGGTGTCCAGCCCCACCACGTCGGCCGTGCGAAAAGTGCCCGAGCTGGCGCGGCCCAGCTTTTTACCGGTCAGGTCGTCAACCACGTCGTAGCTCAGGCCGAAGTGTTCGGCCTCGTGCATGGTAGCCAGCATGCCGGCCACCCCCACGCGGTTGGCCACAAAGTTCGGCGTGTCGAATGCGCGAATCACGCCTTTGCCCAGCGTGCTGGTGACAAAGGCCTCTAAGGTGTCGAGCACGTCGGCGCCGGTGCTGGGGGTGTTGATCAATTCAACCAGCGCCATGTAGCGCGGTGGGTTGAAAAAATGAATGCCGCAAAAGCGCGGCTTGAGCGCTTCGGGCAGAGCCTGGCTCATCTCGGTGATCGACAGGCCCGAGGTGTTGCTGGCCACGATGGCGTGTGGCGCGACAAAGGGCGCGATTTTTTCGTAGAGCGCTGTCTTCCAGTCCATGCGCTCGGCAATCGCCTCGATGACCAGGTCGCAGCCCTTGAGCAGCGCCAGGTGCTCTTCGTAGTTGGCCGGCTCGATGAGTGCCGCGTCTTCAGGCACGCCCAGCGGTGCGGGCTTGAGTTTTTTCAGGCCTTCAATGGCCTTGATGGCGATGCCGCTTTTCGGGCCTTCTGAAGCGGGCAGGTCAAACAACAGCACCGGCACCCGCAGGTTGGCCAGATGGGCGGCGATCTGCGCACCCATCACGCCAGCGCCCAGCACGGCGACTTTTTTCACTGAAAAACGTGACATGAAGAGCTTTCCTTTTATTGCACGCGCTGCCAGACCTGGTTGCGGTAGAAGGGGCCGATGTAACCGCGCACCTGAAGCTTTTTGCCGCCTTCGATCGGGGTCAATCGCAATTTGTAGACCTTGCCGTTTTCCGGGTCAATGATGGTGCCGCCCTCCCAGATGTCCTCGCTGGCGGCTTTGACCGCGCCACGGATGATCTCCATACCGACCTTGGGCTTGTCCTTGCGGTCGTCTGTGCAAAGCGAGCAATTGGGCTCGCTGCTGGTCTTGAGCAAACTGCGCTCAACCACGCCATTGAGCCCGCCCTTGCCGTTGTCTTTGATGCTGATCTCGGCCTTGGCTTCGCCGCTGTTGTCGTCAATGCTGCGCCACAAACCGGCCGGCGTCATCTGGGCCAGGGCCGGCAAGCACAGGGCCGCGAGAAATAAGGATGCAAAGGTTTTATTCATGATGTCGCTTTCTTTAGATTGATTTAGACCAAAGCCGCATCGGTGTCCATGAGCACGCTGGCGCCATTGCGTGCGGTGCGCATCAAGGTGGCGGTTTCGGGGAAAAGCTTGGCAAAGTAAAAACGCGCAGTCTGCAACTTGCCCAGGTAAAAGCTGTCGGTGTTACCCGCCGCCATTTCACGCAGCGCCACTTGCGCCATGCGGGCCCAGAAATAACCAAACACAAGATGGCCGGCCACGCGCAGGTAGTCCACTGCGGCGGCGCCCACCTCGTCAGGATTTTGAAAGCCCTTGAAGCCGATCTCGGTGGTGAACTTGGTCATCTGCTCGCCCAGTTGCGCCAGCGGGTTGATGAACTCGGCCATCTTTTCATTGACGCCCTCTTCCGCCACCAGCGCGGCTATCAGCTTGCCGAACTTGGTCAGCGTGGCGCCGTTGTTGCCCAGCACCTTGCGGCCCAGCAAGTCCAATGACTGGATGGTGTTGGTGCCTTCGTAAATCATGTTGATGCGGTTATCGCGCACATGCTGCTCCATGCCCCATTCCTTGATGAAGCCGTGGCCGCCAAAGACCTGCATGCAGGCGTTGGTGGCAATGTGCCCGTTGTCGGTCAGAAAGGCTTTGACGATGGGCGTGAGCAAGGCCACCATCTCAGCCGAATCCTTGCGCACCTTTTCGTCGGGGTGGTGAAGTTCCTTGTCGATCAGCACGGTGCAAAAAATCACCAACGCCCGGCCGCCTTCTGCATAGGCCTTGGCAGTCAGCAGCATCTTGCGCACATCGGGGTGCACGATGATCGGGTCGGCCGGCTTGTCTTTGGCCTTGGTGCCTGAGAGCGAGCGCATCTGCAGCCGGTCTTTGGCGTAGGCCAGCGCGTTCTGGTAAGCCACTTCGGTCAGGCCCAGGGACTGGTTGCCCACGCCCAGGCGGGCGGCGTTCATCATCACAAACATGGCGGCC
>CANIDW010000080.1 GCA_947466165.1 Comamonadaceae bacterium
CAACGCGTGATGATTGCCATGGCCATGGTCTGCGAGCCGCGCGTGCTGATTGCCGACGAACCCACCACCGCGCTGGATGTGACGATTCAAGCGCAGATTCTGGCGCTGATGTCGCGCCTGCAAAAAGACACCGGCATGAGCATGCTGTTCATCACGCACAACCTGGGTGTGGTCGCCCACCATGCCGAGCGCGTGGCCGTCATGTACGCCGGCCAGGTGGTCGAGCAGGCCGGCGTGCATGAACTCTTTGCCAAGCCGGCCCACCCTTACACACAAGGCCTGCTGGCCTGCCTGCCGGGCCGCGCACGCCAGCTGGCCCGCCAGAGCGGCCAGGCGGTGGCGCTGCAAGACATTCCCGGTCAGGCACCGGCCATGAACCAGCTGGGGTCGGGTTGCAGCTTTGCCGAGCGCTGCAGCGTCAGCCTGCCCGCCTGCCAGCAGCAAGCGCCGCCCTGGCTGGGCACCGCCACGCACGCGCGCCTGTGCCACCTCGAAGGCCAGCCATGACGACACCCATGGTTCGCATTCAGGACCTCTCTGTCGAGTTCGGCCGCGGTGCGCAGCGCGTGCGCGCCGTGCGCGGCGTCAGCTTTGACATTGCGCCGGGTGAAGCGCTGGGCCTGGTGGGTGAATCGGGTTCGGGCAAAAGCACCTTGGGCCGCGCACTGATCCAGCTCATTCAAGCCAGTGGCGGCTCGGTTCAATTTGAAGGCCAGGAGCTCGTGGGCTTGAGCCAGGCCCAAATGCGCCCCTTGCGCCGGCAGGTGCAAATGGTATTTCAAGACCCCAGCCTGAACCCGCGCCAGCGCGCCGGCGACATGCTCGCGGAGGTGCTGTCAACACACGGCCTGCACACAGGCGCAGCCCGGGCGCTGCGCATCGCCGAGCTGCTGCACATCGTCGGTCTCAAGCCCGAACACGCCAGCCGCTTTTCGCATGAGTTTTCAGGCGGTCAAAAGCAGCGGCTGGGGATTGCCCGCGCACTGGCTGCGGAGCCACGCTTCATCGTCGCCGACGAGCCACTGTCGGCGCTGGACATGTCGATCCAGGCGCAAATCGTCAACCTCTTGATAGGCTTGCGCCAGCAACTCGGGCTGACACTGCTGTTCATCTCGCATGACCTCGATGTGGTGCAGTACCTGTGTGACCGGGTGGTGGTTTTGTACCTGGGGCGGGTGATGGAAATCGCCCCCACCGCGGCCCTGTTTGATGCGCCCGCACATCCCTACACACAGGCCCTGCTGTCCGCTGCTCCGATCCCGGACCCGACGCAAGCCGCGCCGCAGGTCCATCTGCAAGGCGATCCGCCCAGCCCGCTCAACCCGCCATCCGGCTGCGTTTTTCGCACGCGCTGCCCGCACGCGATTGCCGCCTGCGCCGAGCAGGTGCCCGAGCTCATGCCCACCGGGGCCGGTCGCTGGGTGGCCTGCCTGCGCCATACCGAATGGAACCCATGATGCAACTCGACACCGCCTGCAAAGGCTATCCCCAACACCTGCCGCCGATAGCGCTCAAAGACGCAGGCCGGCAAGGCTGGAACCTGCTGCAAGGGGCACTGTCTTTTCCGCTGGCCGTCCTCAAGGACTCGGCCCTCGAACACAACCTGCGCTGGATGCGCGAGTTCTGCCAAAGCCGCGGCCTGGACATCGCACCGCACGGCAAGACCACCATGTCACCCGAGCTCTACGCCCGGCAGATCGCCGCCGGCGCCTGGGGCATCAGCTTTGCCAATGTGTTTCAAGCCGGGGTGGGCGCGCGGCATGGTGTGCGCCGCATCATCATCGCCAACCAGGTCTTCCAGGCTGCCGACCTGGACAGCCTCTCGGCCCTGCTGCAAACCCATGCCGGCCTGCAAGTCTGGTTTCTGGTCGACTCGGCCGATCAAGTGCAAATGATTGAAGCATGGCGCACCGCGCGCGCCAGCAGCACGGTGTTCACGGTGCTGATGGAGATCGGGATTGCCGGTTACCGCGCCGGTTGTCGCGACCACGAACAAGCCCTGGCGCTGGCCCGGCTGGTTCGCCGCAGCCCCGCCCTGCGCCTGGCCGGTATCGAATGCTATGAAGGCTCGCTGGCCACCTGCAACCACGCGCATGACCGCCAGGGCGTTGCTGCCCTGATGAATCGCGTGCAAGCGCTGGCCGTGGCCTGCGAGGCCGAAGATCTGTTTGAAAACGACGAGGTTTTGCTCACCGCTGGCGGCTCGGCCATTTTTGACCTGGTGGCCGAACACCTCAAGCCGCATCTGCAACACCCGACGCGCGGCATCTTGCGCTCGGGCTGCTACGTCACGCATGACCATGTGCAGTACCGCAAGCACCTGGCGTGCGTCGGCGAGCGCCTGCAACTGCGCGAGACCTTGCGGCCGGCCCTGGAAGTCATCAGCGCCGTGCAGTCCTGTCCCGAACCGGGACTGGCCATTCTGGCCATGGGCAAGCGCGACATCTCGTACGACCTGGACCTGCCTGTGCCGCAGTGGCGGGCGACGCCGGGGGCTTCGCAAACCCGCGCAGTTCCTTCTCACTGGTCCATCACCGGGCTGAACGATCAGCACGCTTACTTGCGCTTTGATGCACAGGCACCCGCCCACGAGCGGCCGGCATTCGGCGAGCTGGTCGGCAGCGGCATTTCGCACCCCTGCACCACCTTTGACAAATGGCGCTGGATGCCAGTGGTCGATGACAGCTACCGCGTGATCGACGCTGTGTCGGTGAATTTTTAAACACTGTCTGCAGGCGCCAACTTGAAACCCTCACTGCTCCAACGACTGCAGACCATCGCTGACTCCTTGCCGCGGGCACAGCAGCAGGTGATCGCCGTGCTGCTGCAAAACCCCGAAAGCGCACTGTCCATGAGCGTGGATGCATTGGCCGCGCAAGCCCGGGTATCCACGCCCACCATCATGCGCACTGCCCGGCAGCTCGGCTTTGAGGGCGTGCGAGAGTTCAAGCTGGCCCTGGCACAGGACCTGGCCCGGGCCACGCCGGTGCATCGTTCCGTCAACCTGCAAGACAGCACGGGCGATATCGTGCAAAAAATCCTGGGTGGTGCGGCCGCCTCGATTACCGGCCTGCAGCAGCAACTGCAAACCGGCACGCTGGAAAAAGCGGCGCAATTGCTGGCACGCGCACAGCGCATCGACTGCTACTCGGTGGGCGCTACCTCGGCCTTCATGGCCAGTGACCTACAGGGCAGACTGTTCCGGCTCGGCCGCAATGCACACGCATTTCATGACGCGCATTTGCAATTGATTTCTGCCGCCACGCTGGGCCCGGGCGGTGTGGCTGTGGCCATCTCGCACGTGGGCCGCATGCCCTTTGTGCTGGAAGCCATTGGCTTTGCCAAATCTCAAGGCGCGCCGGTGATTGCGATCACCCAGCCCGACACGCCGCTGGCGCAACTGGCCGACGTGGTGATAGGCGTCAGCGTGCCGCCGGATGCCGTCATGCGCGTGGGCACCGAAGCCTATATCGCTCATTTGCTGGTGATTGAGCTGCTGATGGTGCTGGTGCTCAAGGCCCTGGGCCCGAAAGCGGCACGCCAGCTCAGCCAATTCAGATCCGTTTTGCAGGCCCACGGCCAGGACATTGACCAACACCCCGCTGTGGACTGGGCCTGGTCTTCGATTGAGAAAGATTCCGATTCATGAAAAGCACCCTGCTGCGCCGCATCCAGGTGGTCGATGGCACTGGCGCGCCCGCGCGCCAAACCGATGTACTGATTCGCGGCGACCGCATTGCCGGCATCGCGCCCGACCTGCAAGCCCATGCGGACGACACCATTGACGTCCAAGGGCTCACCGTTACGCCGGGCTTCATTGATGTGCACACACACGACGATGCGCAAGTGCTGCGCGACCCGGGCATGCTGGCCAAACTTTCCCAAGGCGTGACCACCGTGATCACCGGCAATTGCGGCTTGTCACTGGTGCCGCTGGTGACCACCGCACCCGAGTCGCCACTGGACTTGCTGCACACCACCGAGTTCCGCTTTCCCCAACTCAATGACTACGCCAAGGCGCTGGCCGACAGCCCGTCGGCCGTCAACGTTGGCGCGCTGATAGGCCACACCACCTTGCGCGCCACGGCCATGGCAGATTTAAGCCGCGCTGCCAATGCCGGCGAAATCGATGTCATGGCCAAGCTGCTGGAAGCTGCTTTGGCGCAAGGCGCATTGGGACTGTCGTCCGGGATTTTTTACCAGCAGGCCTTTGCCGCTGACATGGCTGAGATGCAGGCGCTGGTGCGCGTGGTCGGCCGCCATGCCGGCGTGTATGTCACGCACATACGCACCGAGATGGATGACATCCTGAGCGCCATGCAGGAAGCCGCCGACACTGCCCAAGCCGGTCCGGCCACCTGGATCATGTCGCATCACAAATGCGCCGGCCCGCGCAACTGGGGCCGCACCATCGAGACCCTGGCCCTGCTAGAGCGCCTGAGCCAGCGCCAGTCTGTGGGCACCGATGTTTATCCCTACAGCGCCGGCTCTACCCTTCTGCGCGAAGACCTGGTGGACGGCGTGATCGACATTTTGATCACCCGCAGCGACCCGCATCCCGAGATGGCCGGTCGCTACATGGCCGACATCGCCGCCGAATGGGGCGTGGACCAGCTACAGGCCTGCCGGCGCCTCATGCCGGGCGGCGCCTGCTACTTCCAGATGCGCGAAGACGATGTGCGGCGCGTGATCGCACACCCGCTGAGCATGATCGGATCTGACGGACTGCCGCATGACGAACGCCCGCACCCGCGACTGTGGGGGGCTTTTGCCCGCGTGCTGGCGCACTACTGCCGCGACGAGCAGCTCATCAGCTTGCCGCAAGCCATCCACAAAATGACAGGTCTGTCAGCCGCCCGCTACGGACTGACGGACCGCGGCGTGCTGCGCGAAGGCGCGTTTGCCGACTTGGTGCTGCTGGACCCGGCGCGGGTTCAGGACAAGGCCACTTATGAGAACCCGCGCCTGATGTGCGAGGGCATAGAGCGCGTGATGGTCAATGGCCAATGGGCCTTTGCCAAGGGACAGGCCACCGGCTCGCACACCGGCCGGTTTTTGCGCCGTTAAACCTGGGCGCTGTTGTCTGCCCAGGCCTTCAAAGGCATGCCCATCACCGCGGCCTGACGCTGCTCGTAGGCCACAAACTCGGGCGTGATGGCGCTGCCGCGCACACCGCCGCGCACCGCGCCGGCACGAACATCACCAAAGTACTCTTCAAAAGCCGCAGGCAAGGGCTGTGAAGCGGGAATAGACAGCCACAGGCGCAGCAGGTGGCGTTTTTCGTCGGCTTGCTCGAAATCCTCAAAGGGCGTGCGCGAATGCAGCGTGACGTAGCTGTTGAGCAGTTGCAGGTCGCCACGCTCCAGCTCCATCGAGTAGCAAAGCAAGGGGCTGGGCATCAGCTGGTCCAACAGGTCCAGCGCTTCGGTCTGCAAGGCACTCAAGCGCGGCACTTCGGGGAAATCGCGCTGGGCGGCGTCTGTGTTTTTACGGTTGGTGCGCGCCACAAAAAATTCAGGGTGATTGCCAAAAATCGGGCAGCGGTAAAACGGCGGCTGAGACGGGTCTTGCGTGCCCTGGTAACTGTGAAAAAACGGCTGCTGTAAGACCGCTATCAAGTCCGGGCGCAAGCGCTGTACCTCGCGGCGCAGCTGCATGGAGCTGATCACTTTGCTCGTGCCGCCGCTTTTGGCAGTGCGCCTGCACAAGAGGCCCACCACGTCGCAGGAGTCCTGGTGAAAGTCCAGGCCGGCCTTGGTGTTGTAACCGCGCCCGCCCTTGGCCTTGTAGTCACCGCCCTCGTCACGCACATCATTCATCACCTGGCTGGCGCGGTTTTGCGTACGGCCCACCCCCATGTAAAGGCCCATGCCCCAATAAGCCAGCCGGGTGTCGGCTTCACTCCAAAGGTCCACCGGAAAGCCCTTCACGAGGCACATGCCGAAACCGGTCTGCGTGGTGGCAACGGCGCGCGCCAGCGCACTGCGCGAGGCATGACTCAGCGGAAAGTCGGCCTGCGCCATTGCCAGCAGCGGCTTGTTCAGGCGCCTGGCATGCTGCAAGGCGAGGTCAAAGCCCTCGACCTCGGTGGCACTCAGTCGCTGAACCCAGGAGTCGTCCTGATGGACATCGTCAGCGGTCCATGCCCTGGGGCCAAGGGGTTTTGCGCTCTTCATGCGGGATCATCCTAGTGACGTGGAGTTAGAGAAAGATGGGCGATTTAGCCCAATGTCTCAATGTTACTGCCGGGGCCCGGGGCTTTTGAGCTCGCCGGGCATGAAGTCGACCAGCAAGACAATGCACTGGCCGGCTTGCCAGCACCCTCGGAAACTTGGCGCAGTGGAGCCTAATGCTTGCAGCCAACCAGTCGGAAGTTGGACGCAGCCTCAGCGTCTGCGGCAAGTACTGTTGGCCTTGCAGAGGTACAAGCCACTCTTCTTACTTTAAGTCCAGCGACTGGCGCACTTGAATGTCCAACCACCTCCGTCAGACTCGAATGGCACGACGCGCTTCAACTAATAAGCTATTTCATTAGCCGGCGCCCATTGCACTAAAACACCATGCGTCGTCATCGGGCAGTTAAAGTCCTCGGATTGAAACCTTGGCTTTTTTATTGTTCGCAGAAGATGGCGCCCTGGCTCATCAATCTGTCAATGGCGGCGGCGTCAAGCCCCTCAGCCATGAGTACAGAGCGTGTGTGCTCACCGAGCTTGGGAGCACGGGTACGCACTCCACCCGGTGTTTTTGACATCTTGACCGGGACACCAGCGATGGTCAGCTTGTGCACACTGTTGGGTTGCTCGACCTCGACCAGCATCTGGCGCGTTGCAAAGTGCGGATCCTTAAAGATGTCACCGGCGCTGTACACGGGGCCGTACGGGAGGCGAACAGCAAAGACAGCCGTCAGCTGAGCCTTGGTACGCACACCAGTGAAAGCTGAAACAATTTTTTTCACCTCAGCAGCGTGCTTCATACGACCATCGTTGGTGCGTAGTCGCGAGTCTTGTAAAACGTCCTGTCTGTCCATCAATTCGCACAGAGTGACCCAAAAGGAATCACTCGGGCAAGCGATGGTGACCCAGCCATCGCTGGCGGGGAACATGCCTACAGGACAAAACAGCGGATGGTGCGAGCCCTCGGGCTGGGGCGACGTGCCATTGATGGCGTATTGATAGACGATACGCTCCGAGCACGACAGCACACCATCGACCATGGCAACATCGACGAACTGTCCGCTTCCGGTTTTTTGCGCATGGATCAC
>CANIDW010000081.1 GCA_947466165.1 Comamonadaceae bacterium
ATGCTGGCCGACCTGGCCGATGCCGCAGCGGTCGATGCCATGGTGCGCGGCGTGGACGCCATTGTTCACCTGGGTGGTGTCTCGGTCGAAGGGCCGTTTCATCCCATTTTGCAGGCCAATATTCTGGGCATGTACAACCTCTACGAGGCCGCCCGCAAGCACGGCGTCAAGCGTGTGGTGTTTGCCAGCTCCAACCATGTCACCGGCTTTTACCGCCAGGGCGAAACCATCAATGCCAGCCATCCGCCGCGGCCCGACGGTTTTTACGGTCTGAGCAAAGCCTTTGGTGAAGACCTGTCGCGCTTTTATTTTGACCGCTACGGCATTGAGACCGCCTGCGTGCGCATCGGCTCTTCGTTTCCCGAACCGCGCGACCGCCGCATGCTGGCCACCTGGCTGAGTTATGACGACCTGCACCGCCTGATCACCGCCTGCTTGACCACGCCCGTGCTCTCGCACAGCATTGTGTTTGGCATGTCCAACAACGCGGTGACCTGGTGGGACAACTCGCAGGCCAAGCATGTGGGCTTCAAAGCGCAAGACAGCTCTGACGTCTTTCGCGACGCCGTCTACGCCCGCACCAGCGCGCCTGACTTGAGCGATCCTGCGGTGCAATTCCAGGGCGGCGGCTTTGTCAAAGCCGGCCCTTTCGCTGATTGAACGCCATGCAGCCGCAAGCCGAACTCCTCGTTGACGCCCGCCATGGCACCGGTGAAAGTCCGGTCTGGCATGTGGGCGAGCAGGCGCTGTACTGGGTCGATATTCCGGCGCGTGCTCTCTGGCGTTGGGATTCGGCCAGCGGCCAGTTAAGCAGCTGGCTGGCCCCCGAGATGCTGGCCTGCATTGCCTGGGGCGGGCGAGCCGGGCGCTGGATTGCCGGCATGGAAAGCGGTATTTTTGAATTGCAAATTCAAGGCGCCGCGCTGCAAACCAAGCTGTTAGCCCCCGTGGCGCACCCCAGCCAGAACATGCGCTTTAACGACGGGCGCTGTGACCGTCAGGGGCGTTTATGGGCCGGCACCATGCACATGAACATGGGCCTGGCTTCTACGGCCGGCGCCCTGTACCGCTATGACGCAACAGGTCTGCACAAGGTCATCGACGGCTTGATCACGTCCAACGGCCTGGGCTTCAGCCCGGATGGCCGTGTGATGTATTTGTCGGACTCGCATCCCACAGTGCAAAGCATCTGGACTTTTGACTATGACACCGACAGCGGCACGCCATCGAACCGCCGGCTGTTTGTGGACATGAATGCTTACCCCGGCCGGCCCGATGGCGCTGCTGTGGACGCTGATGGCTGCTACTGGATCTGCGGCAACGATGCCGGCCTCATTCATCGTTTCACGCCGGCGGGCAAGCTGGACCGCTCGCTGGCCGTCCCCGTTAAAAAACCAGCCATGTGCGCCTTTGGTGGCGCCGGGCTGGACACCTTGTTCGTTACCTCGATTCGCCCCGGTGGCGATGTCGATCTGAGCGATCAGCCGCTGGCCGGCAGTGTGTTTGCGCTGCGCCCCGGCGTGCGCGGCCTGCCCGAGCCGGCTTTCGTTTGAGTTTGCCGTCAGTTCTTTTACTTTTTGAGGTGATCCATGACCCAGGCCCTTCCTTACCAATCATTTCCCAACAGTTTCAAGCGCGACCTGCTGGCCGGTAAAAAACTCATAGGCCTATGGTCTTCACTGGCCAATGAAATCAGCACCGAGGTGCTGGGTGTGGCCGGCTTTGACTGGGTGGTGCTCGACGGTGAACACTCGCCCAACAACGTGCGCACCTTCATCACGCAGATGATGGCGCTCAAGGACAGCCCGACCGCACCCGTCGTGCGCCCTGCATGCAACAGTGCGGTCGAACTCAAGCAGCTGCTTGACGCCGGGTTTTACAACTTCCTGATTCCATTTGTTGAGAGTGCTGAAGAAGCGCGCAGCGCCGTGTCGGCCACGCGCTACCCGCCGCAGGGTGTGCGCGGGGTGTCGGTGTCCCAGCGCAGTAACCGCTACGGCACCGTGCCGGACTATTTCAAAAACGTCAATGACAACATCTGCGTGATGGTGCAGATTGAAAGCCTGGCCGGCGTGGCCGCGGTCAAGGAGATCGCTGCCGTGGAGGGTGTCGATAGCATCTTTGTCGGCCCGTCTGACCTGGCCGCCTCGCTCGGTCATCTGGGCAACCCCGGCCACCCCGAGGTGCAGGCGGTGATTGCCCAGATCTTTGCGGACGCCAAGGCAGCCGGCAAACCCTCCGGCATTTTGGCGCCGCTCGAAGCGCATGCCCGCAAGTACCTGGAAATGGGCTGCACCTTCGTGGGTGTGGGCAGTGATCTGGGTGTCTTTCGCGCTGCCACCCAGGCCTTGTGCGACCGTTACCGCGACTGAGTGCGCGCCAAGGGCCGCCGTTTTTTGAACTGACCACAGGAATTTGAAATGAGCCAATTAGGATTTATCGGCCTGGGCATCATGGGCACGCCCATGGCGGCGCATTTGATCAAGGCCGGCCACACGCTGTTTGTGCACACCCGCAGCAAAGTACCTGCAGATTTGCTGAGCGCCGGCGCCACTGCGTGCGCCAGCGCCGCCGAGGTCGCGCAGCATGCCGACATCATTTTCATGATGCTGCCAGACACCCCCGATGTAGAAAAAGTTCTGTTTGGCGACAAGGGCGTGTGCGCAGGGCTGTCCAAAGGCAAGACGGTGGTCGACATGAGCTCCATCTCGCCGATGGACACCAAGGTGTTTGCACAAAAGATCAATGCGCTGGGCGCAGACTACCTGGACGCACCGGTCTCCGGCGGCGAGGTGGGCGCCAAGGCCGCCAGCCTGACCATCATGGTCGGCGGGCCGGAGGCGGTGTTCGAACGCGTCAAACCGCTGTTTGAACTCATGGGTAAAAACATCACGCTGGTCGGCGGCAATGGTGACGGCCAGACCTGCAAGGTGGCCAACCAGATCATCGTGGCGCTGAACATTGCCGCCGTGGGTGAAGCTTTGCTGTTTGCCAGCAAAGCCGGCGCCGACCCGGCCAAGGTGAGGCAAGCCCTGATGGGCGGCTTTGCTTCTTCGCGCATCCTGGAAGTGCATGGCGAGCGCATGATTAAGCGCACCTTCAACCCGGGCTTTCGCATTGGCCTGCATCAAAAAGATTTGAGCCTGGCACTCAGCGGTGCCCGCGCCCTGGGCGTGGCTTTGCCGCAAACGGCGGGGGCAGCGCAGCTGATGCAGGTGTGCAGCGCCAACGGCATGCAGGACCTGGACCATTCGGCGCTGGTGCGTGCGCTGGAGTTGATGGCCGCGCATGAGGTCGCCAAGGCCTGAGCGCACAGGGTTTGAGTGTTCAGGCGCTCAGGCGCTAAGTCGCGAAGAGTAGCGGCAGACCTGCGGGTCAAACCAGGTGTTGGAGAACTCTGCCAGATCACCGCTGGCCGTCCAAGACTGGCGCACGATAAAACCGCTGACATCGCCGCTGTCAATGCCAAAGGCTTTGACCCGCCAGGCTGGCACAGCGGCGGCTGAGATGTGGTCCTCGACACGGCTGATCCACACATTAAACGCTGTCTGGTAGAACAGGTACATCGAGTCACCCAGGTTTTTAGCCTTGAGCTTGTCGTGGTGCCGGGCGTCAAACCAGATCTCCTCCAAAGCCACAGGCGTGCTGTTGAGAAACCGTAAACGTCGCACGCGCCAGGCTTCAGGGTGCGCGCTGGCACCCAGCACCGGCACCTCAGCCGGGCGGGCTACCAGCTTCAAACTCAATATCTTGGCCGTTGGCAGGCCCGGTCCGTCTTGCAGCTCGAGCCGGAAAAATTCATAAATACTTTTGCCACTCTGGCTGCTGCGCACATAGGTGCCTGAGCCCTGAATGCGTTCGAGCACTTGTTGCTCTTGCAGCAAGGCCAGCGACTTGCGCAAAGTGCCCACCGCCACGCCCAGGGACTCAGCCAGTTCGGCTTCGGTGGGCAAGCGTTCGCCAGCGCGCCAGTGGCCGGCCCGGATTTGCCGCGTCAGCAACTCGGAAATCTGCAGGTAAATGGGAAGGGGCTTAGCCCGCGCAAGTGCATTCATCTGGCGACAATGGTAATGGGATTGCCGTTGCACTTAAATTCATGTACTATTCATGCACTTTTTAAACCCCGTAAGGAAATTGTTGATGCAAGTTGTACCGATACGCGGGGAGGGCCTTGCCGGCGCCGAAGTCGCTTGGTTTGCACCGCTGTGTTCAGACGACTTTCGCCATCTGGGCGTGCCGCAGGGTGATTTGCGCAGCAGCTGGGAGAACACCAGCCGCATCGTGCTGCGGGCCGAGCAGCATGGCTTTCGCAATGTGCTGTGCCCGTCGTCTTACCAGGTGGGGCAGGACACCTTGAGTTTTGTGGCCGCCATGGCGCCACTGACTTCGCGCATCAACTTGCTGGCTGCCATCCGCTGCGGCGAGATGCACCCCGCCATGCTGGCGCGCACCGTGGCCACGCTCGACCACATGCTGGAGGGCCGGCTGACGCTGAACGTCATTTCCTCGGATTTTCCCGGTGAAAAAGCCGAAAGTGACTACCGCTACCAGCGCTCCTGGGAGGTGGTTGAAATCCTCAAACAGGCCTGGACGCAGGACGAGATCAATTACGAAGGCAAGATCTACCAGCTCAAGGGCTTGAGCACCGACCCGGTCCGGCCTTATCAGCAAAACGGCGGTCCGCTGTTGTACTTCGGCGGCTACAGTCCGCCGGCGCTGGAGTTGTGCGGTGCACATTGCGATGTGTATTTGATGTGGCCTGAAACCCGCGAGATGCTGGCGCAGCGTATGCGCGATGTGCATGAGCGTGCCGCCCACTATGGCCGCGTGCTGGACTACGGGCTGCGCGTGCACATGATCGTGCGCGACACCGAAGCCGAAGCGCGCGAGTACGCCCGTGAACTTGTCTCCAAACTGGACGACGAAAAAGGCCGCGAGATCCGCGCCCGGGCACTCGATGCCGGTAGCTTGGGCGTGTCGACCCAGGCGCGCAGCCGCGAGATGGCCGACATCGAAGGCTATGTCGAGCCACATTTGTGGACTGGCGTGGGCCGGGCCCGTAGCGGCTGTGGTGCAGCGCTGGTCGGCAGTGTGGACCAGGTGCTCAGTGAAATTCATGCCTACCAAAAGATGGGCATTCGCGCATTTATTTTTTCGGGCTATCCTCACCTCGACGAATGCGACATCTTCGGCAGCAAAGTATTGCCGCAATTGAAAACCTGCTCGCTGGCCCAGGCTTATGGCCGTGTACCGGCCGGCACCCCCGCCACCCCACTTGGACTAGGAACTCGCCTGTGAACATGCCCCGCATTGAATTGAATTCTGACTTGTCGCTCAGCCGGCTGGCTTACGGCGTCTGGCGCCTGTCGGAAGCGGACGACACCTCGGCGCAAGCCGTCGCCGGCCGGATTCAAGCTTGCCTGGACCAGGGCATCACGACGTTTGACCATGCCGACATTTATGGCGACTACAGCTGCGAAGCCTTGTTCGGTGCGGCGCTGCGAGCGCAACCCGGCTTGAAGGCGCGCATGGAAATCGTGACCAAGTGCGACATCATGCTGCTGTCTGATCAACGCCCAGGCCATCGCGTCAAACACTACGACACCTCCGCCGCCCATGTGCAGGCGAGCGTGGAGCGTTCTTTGCACAATATCGGCGTGAACGCCATTGACCTGTTGTTGATTCACCGGCCTGATCCGCTGATGGATCACCATGCATTGGGCGCCTGTCTGGACAGCTTGATTCAAAGCGGCAAGGTGCGCGCGGCGGGCGTGTCCAACTTCATGCCCTGGGACTTGGATTTACTGCAGTCGGCCATGAAAAACCGCCTCGTGAGCAACCAGATTGAAATCAGTTTGATGCAAACCCGCGGCTTGGTGGACGGGCAAATCGCCCATGCGCAGCGCCTGGGTGTGCCGGTCATGGCCTGGTCACCACTGGGCGGTGGTCGTTTGTTCGGTCAGGACGCAGCGGCCTTGCGTTTGCGCCCCGCACTGCAGCGCCTTGCAAGTGCGCAGGGCGTGGACGAAACCGCTGTGGCCATTGCCTGGTTGCTGCACCATCCCGCGCGCATCATCCCGGTGCTGGGAACCAACGACCCGGCGCGCATTGCGCGCATGCAAGACGCCTTGCGCGTCACGCTGGATCGGCAGACCTGGTTTGAGCTGTATTCGCTGGCCAATGGCGCGGACGTGCCATGAGCCGTGCCTACCGGGACGCTTTGTCCTGCTTTGCCACCGGCGTGACCGTGGTCACTGCACACCATGCGGTGCAGGACTGGGGCATGACCTGCAACTCCTTCAGCTCGGTTTCCTTGGAGCCGCGTCTGGTGCTCTGGAGCATCCGGCAAAGTGCCAGCAGCCGCGCTGCATTTGTCAGCGCCGGTGGCTACACAGTCAGCGTTTTGTCGCATGAGCAGCAAGCACTGGCGCGCCAGTTTTCTACCGGCGACATGGCCCAGCGCTTTGCCGGCGTGGCTGCAGACAGACTCGAGAGCGGGCGCTTGAGGCTCTCTGGCAGCAGCGCCTGGTTTGATTGCGCCTTGATTCAGGTGATCCCTGCTGGCGACCACGACATCCTGCTTGGCGAAGTGCGCGACTTCGGCTGCAGCGTGGTGCCGCCGCTGATTTTTGCGAAGAGCCAGTTTCTGCCGGGTAGTCAGCTTGCTGCTAGCAGCTGAGACTGTCTCACTTCAGATCTTTCGATCTTCAGATTTTCCAGTCGCCGCTGCGCAAATCAATCGCCTGCCCGGTGCGCGCCGACTCCTGCGCCGCCAGGCCCATCACGACGGCGGCCAGTCCGTCGTGCAAACTGACCTCGACCGGTCCCTCGCCCAGCACGGCGGCCCGAAATCGCTGGTGCTGATAAAAGGTGGAGCCGTTGTGGTCACCGGCGGCCAGAGCGGCCGGGTCGACCGGCACTTCGAGCACCACCGGGCCTTTGGGTTCACGCGGGCTCATCACCAGTTGTGCGGTGGGCGGCTCGCCCAGATGGGCCGGCCAGAAACGGCCGGGGCCGGGCACAAAGCATTCGACCTTGGCGCGTGGCCCGACCACGGAGATTTCTTCCTGGTAACGCGCGCCTTCGGCAAACATGCACAACTCCAGCATTGCGCGCTGGCCGGAGGCGAAGTCAACAATCACATAGGCGTTATCCAGAATATCGGGCACGCCCTCAGGGTAGCGTTCATCCTGGTGGTTGTGTTGCGCAGAAGCAGATGCATA
>CANIDW010000082.1 GCA_947466165.1 Comamonadaceae bacterium
GCTCTCAAAGCCGGCGGCGATCAGCTTACGGCTTAACTGGCGCGGGGCCGGGCAAGCGTCACCTTGCCAATAATTTTCATAAACGTACACCAGCACTTCAAACATATGGCCCCAATATAACGCAAGTTTTTGACATCCGGCCGCTTCAGCCCTTGGCAATTCGTACAAATTTTCCACCCGGCAACCGGGCAAGATCGCCATCCATCTCCAGCCCCAACAATTGCGCCTGTAAGGCAGCCGTCGCCAAGCCGGTGCGGGCCTGCAATTCGTCCAGACTGGCAGGGTCAAAGCCCAACGCCCGCAGCAAAGGTGGGTCCGGCTGCGCGTCAAACGCCGGCGTGCTGTCCGGCGGGCGGTTGGCCCCGTCCATCTCTGGCGTTAGCAACTTGCCCGGCAGTGCGGGTAACTCTTCAAGCACGTCCTGCGCAGACTCCACCAATTTGGCGCCCTGCTTGATGAGCAGGTGGCAACCGCGTGACAGTGGCGAGTGGATTGAGCCGGGTATGGCAAACACCTCCTTGCCCTGCTCGGCAGCCAGTCGCGCCGTGATGAGCGAGCCCGACTGGGGCGCCGCTTCAATGACCAGGGTGCCCTGGCTCAGGCCGGCAATCAAGCGGTTGCGCCTGGGGAAATTGGCTGTCAGTGGCGGCGTGCCGAGGGCAAATTCACTGACGATCAGGCCCCGCTCTGCAATGCGGTGCGCCAGCGCTAAGTGCTTGCGGGGATATACCCGGTCCAGCCCCGTGCCGACCACTGCCACAGTAGAGCCCCCGGCGTGCAAAGCGCCCTCGTGCGCCGCACCGTCCACCCCCATGGCCAGGCCCGACACCACACACCAACCCGCAGCGCTCAAAGCCTGGGCAAATTGCGTTGCATTGATCTGACCTTGCGGCGTCGGGTTGCGGCTGCCGACGATGGCCAGACAGGGCATGCCGGCCAAGCCTTGGCTGGCGCTGGCTTCGGGCCGGGGCACAAGGCTGCCCATCATGTAAAGCATCAGCGGCGGGTCTGCGATGTTGAGCAAAGAGGCCGGGTAATGGGCATCGCCCAGCGTCACAATGCAGCGGTCCTGCCCTTGCGCCAGCCAGTCCAGGGTGCCGGCCATCAGCGCCGGCAAGGCCTCGGGCACGGTCTCGATGGCGCGGCGCAAGCGCTCGATTGCAGGCCCTCTCAAAGCGCCCGGGTCGGCTTCAAAAATCGCTTGCGGCAGGCCATAAGCCGCCAGCCACTGGCGCGCGGTTTCGTTGCCCACGCCGTCTGTCAGGGACAGCCGTAGCCAGGCGCTTAATTCATTGGCCTCATCGCTGCTCAAGTGGTGGCTAAACATGCTGCATCCCCGGGTTGAATTAAATGAGTACCTGTAGATTAATTTATTTCCTTTTAAAGCGCCAATAACTTTAAAAATGAGCCCAATAGAATGATCTGACCTTTGGCCGGCCAAGCCTGCCAATCTGACCGAAAATAAGTGCTGCATTTTTTCAGACCCCACGCCCGATGACCCAACTGACCATTCTTCGATACCCGGACCCTCGCCTGCACACCGTCGCCAAGCCGGTGGCCGATGTCAACCAACGCCTGTCACAACTGGTGAGCGACATGTTTGAGACCATGTACGAAGCCGCCGGCATTGGCTTGGCGGCCACACAGGTGGACGTGCATGAGCGCCTGATCGTCATTGACGTGAGCGAAAAACGCGACGAGCCCATGGTGTTGATCAACCCCGAGCTGGTGTGGCGCAGCGAGGAAACCCGGCTCGGCGAAGAGGGCTGCCTGTCGGTGCCCGGCATCTACGACGGCGTTGAGCGCTCTATCGCGGTGAAGGTACAGGCACTCAACCTGGACGGCCAGTCGCAAATTTACGAAGCCGAAGGCATGCTGGCGGTGTGCATTCAGCACGAGATGGACCACTTGATGGGCAAGGTGTTTGTTGAATACCTCTCGCCGCTCAAGCGCAACCGCATCAAGACCAAGCTGGTCAAACAAAAGAAAGACGAAGAGCGCGACGCTGCAGGCTAAGGCCGCCTGGAAGCCGCCGGCCTGGTGACGGCCACCTAGAATCCATGCATGCGCGTCATCTTTGCCGGTACACCTGAATTCGCCCGCGTGGCTTTAGCGCATTTGCACGAGGCCGGCTTTGAGATCGCCCTGGTGCTGACACAGCCCGACCGCCCTGCCGGCCGCGGCATGAAGCTGCAAGCGTCTGCTGTCAAACAGTGGGCGCAGATGCACCAGATCCCCGTCGCCCAGCCGCGCAGCCTGCGCCTCGACGGCAAATACCCTGAAGACGCCGCTACCGCCCGCGCCGCCATCGAATCGGCCCGCGCCGACGTGATGGTGGTCGCCGCCTACGGCCTGATCCTGCCGCAGTGGGTGCTGGACTTGCCCCGGCTTGGTTGTCTCAATATTCACGGGTCGGTGTTGCCGCGCTGGCGCGGCGCCGCGCCCATTCACCGGGCCATTGAAGCGGGTGATGCAGAAACCGGCGTCACCATCATGCAAATGGACGCCGGGCTGGACACCGGCGATATGCTGCTGAAGCAAACACAGCCCATCGGTCCGCAGGACACCACTGAGTCACTGCACGATGCTCTGGCCGCACTCGGCGCCCGCATGATCGTGCAGGCCTTGCAACAGGCGCAAACCGGCGCTTTGCAAGGCCTAGCCCAAGCTGCCGACGGCGTTTGCTACGCGCACAAGATCGACAAGCGCGAAGCTGCGCTTGACTGGACGCAGCCGGCCACCACACTGGCGCGCCGTGTGCGCGCCTTCAACCCTTTTCCGGTGGCCAGCAGCGTGCTGGGCGGCGAGACCATCAAGTTCTGGCGCGCCCAGGCACTGCCGCCGCACTCACGGGCCGCTCAGCCTGGGGAAGTTATCGCTGTCAGCGCTGAAGGCGTCGACATCGCCACGGCGTCAGGCGTTCTGCGCGCCACACGGCTGCAAAAAGCCGGCGGCAAACCGCTGGAAGCTGCCGATTTTTTGCATGGCTTTGCGCTGCACCCCGGTCAGATTTTTGCTGCGGCAAACGACACAGACACATTGAAATGAGCCCCTTTTGACTGCCTTGTTCAAACACCCGGAGTTCCGTCTTGGCTTGAAAGACATGTCCAGCGTGGCGCCCGGTCTGGCGGCCTGGGGCCTGATGACCGGCGTTGCCATGGCCAAGTCAGGCATGAGTGGTTTTGAAGCAGTACTGATGACCTTGCTGGTGTTTGCCGGCAGCTCGCAGCTGGCGGCCATACCTTTGTTGGCGGCAGGCGCGCCCATGTGGGTGATTCTGGCCACCTCTTTTTGCGTGAACCTGCGCTTCATTGTTTTCAGCGCTCATCTGCGCGCTTACCTGATGCACCAGCCTTTGTGGCGGCGGCTGGTCAGCGGTTTTTTCACGGCCGATCTGAGTTATGTGCTGTTCACCAAACGCTATCCGCATCCCAGCGAGGAAGCGCTGACACGCCGCGCACAAGAAGCCTATCTGGCCGGCAATGCAGCCATGAGTTGGACAGCCTGGGTGGGGCCCAGCCTGTTGGGCATCGTGCTGGCGCATTCGATCCCGCTGTCCTGGGGCCTGGGCTTTGCTGCCATTTTGGCGCTGCTGGGTATCTTGTGTTCACTGGCCACCACGCGCCTGCGTGCCGTCTCGGCGGGCGTGGCCGGTGCGGCGGCCGTTGCCGCCTTTGCACTGCCTCTCAAACTCAACATCCTGGTGGCGATTGCCGCTGCCGTGGCCGTCTGTCTGATGCTGGAAAAAATGCCGCAGCGCCGACCTGAGCACGCCGGCAACTCAGACTGACGGTACACGCGCATGAACCAAACCGATTTCTACACCGTGGCCACCATCGCCGGCATGGCCTGCGTCACGGTGCTCACACGCTGCTTTTTTTTGTTTTCGAGCAAGCCCTGGACGCTGCCCGGCTGGGCCCAGCGCGGCCTGCATTACGCGCCGATTGCAGCGCTGTCCGCAGTGATCGTGCCGGAGATGGTGATGACGCAAGGCCAGTTGATCGCCACCTGGCAGGACGCGCGCATTTTTGCCGTGCTGGCCGGCCTGGCCTGGTACTACTGGCGGCGCGGCTTGCTGGGCACCATCATTGTCGGCATGGCGGTGTACTTGCCGCTGCATGTGCACCTGGGCTGGTAACACCGGCTCCTACAATCCGGCAGTTTTTTCAGCTGTTTTTCAATATTTTTTACGCTTTTTTCGCCCGTGAGTCTCGCCATGAATTTCATCCGCTTCTCTGATCTTTGCGCCAAGGACCGGGCCTCCGGCCAGCGCGTGTTCATCCGCGCCGACCTGAACGTGCCGCAAGACGACAACGGCCGCATCACCGAAGACACGCGTATCCGCGCTTCGGTGCCCTGCCTGCAAATGGCGCTGGACGCCGGCGCTGCGGTGATGGTGACTTCGCACCTGGGCAGGCCCACCGAAGGCGCTTTCAAGCCTGCTGACTCGTTGGCGCCTGTCGCCAAGCGCCTGGGCGAGTTGATGCAGCGCGAGATCCCGCTGGTCTCTAACTGGACGGACGGCGTGGCCGTGCAGCCAGGGCAAATCGTCATGTTGGAGAACTGCCGCATGAACCCCGGGGAAAAGAAAAACGACGAAGCGCTGGCGCGCAAGATGGCTGCGCTCTGCGATATCTTTGTGCATGACGCTTTTGGCACGGCGCACCGCGCCGAAGCCTCAACCTACGGCATCGCGCAATTTGCCAAAGTGGCTTGCGCAGGCCCGCTGCTGGCCGCCGAGATGGACGCGATTGCCAAGGCGCTGGCCCAGCCGCGCAGGCCGCTGGTGGCCATCGTGGCCGGCAGCAAGGTCTCGACCAAATTGACGATTTTGCAGGCGCTGGCCGGCAAGGTGGACCAGCTGATTGTGGGCGGCGGCATCGCCAACACCTTCATGCTGGCCGCCGGTTTGAACATCGGCAAAAGCCTGGCCGAGCCTGGTTTGCTGAACGACGCACGCGCGGTGATCGCCGCCATGAAGGCGCGCGGCGCCGATGTGCCGATACCGACCGACGTGGTCACCGCCAAGACCTTTGCAGCCGACGCCGTGGCCACCGTGAAAGCCGCTGCCGAGGTGGCCGACGACGACCTGATTCTGGACATCGGCCCAGACACCACGGCGCGCCTGGCCGCCATGCTCAAGGCAGCCGGCACCATCGTGTGGAACGGCCCGGTCGGCGTTTTTGAGTTTGACGCCTTTGCCAAAGGCACCGAAGGCATAGCCCGCGCCATTGCCGCGAGCAGCGCGTTTTCGATTGCCGGCGGCGGTGACACCCTGGCCGCCATCGCCAAGTACGGCATTGAAAAACAGGTGGACTACATCTCCACCGGCGGCGGCGCTTTTCTGGAAGTGCTGGAAGGCAAGACCCTGCCGGCTTTTGAAATATTACAAAAACGCGCCGGCAGTTAAAGGTCTGGTGCGCGACAAGCTGAGCATGCGGTACGCAGCCCTCGTACCGGCCTGGTAACTCGTTCGTGTGAGAATCGAAACAAAATTACATGGAGACACTCTTATGCCCAGCCGCGCCACCAAGATCGTTGCCACCCTCGGCCCCTCGTCCAACCAGCCCGACATTCTTGAAAAGATGATCGCGGCCGGCGTCAACGTGGTGCGGCTCAATTTCAGCCACGGCACGGCCGAAGACCACATCAAGCTGGCTGGACTGGTGCGCGAAGCCGCCCAACGCGTCGGCCGCGAGGTGGCCATCATGGCCGATCTGCAAGGTCCGAAGATACGCGTCGGCAAATTTGCCGAGGGCAAGGTGATGCTGGTGGGCGGCGAAAAATTTGTACTCGACGCCTCCCGCACCGAGCCGGGCGACATCAAGGGCGTGGGCCTGGACTACAAGGAACTGCCGCGCGACGTCAAAGCCGGCGATGTGCTCTTGCTCAATGACGGCCTGATCGTGCTGACAGTGGACTCTGTGCGCGGCGAGCAGGTGCATACCACCGTCAAGCAGGGCGGAGTGCTGTCCAACAACAAGGGCATCAACAAGCAAGGCGGCGGCCTGACCGCACCGGCGTTGACCGCCAAGGACATGGAAGATATCAAGACGGCCATGAGCTTTCAGGCCGACTATGTGGCGGTGAGCTTTCCAAAAAACGCCACCGACATGGAAATGGCGCGCCAGTTGTGCAACGTGGCGGCAGCCCCTTTCAAACACACGCCCGGGCTGATCGCCAAGATAGAGCGTGCTGAAGCCATCCCCAAGCTGGATGAAATTTTGCGCGTGAGCGACGGCATCATGGTGGCGCGCGGTGACCTGGCCATTGAGGTGGGCAACGCGGTGGTGCCGGCGCTGCAAAAACGCATGATCAAAATGGCGCGCGCTGCTGACAAGCTGGTCATCACCGCCACGCAGATGATGGAAAGCATGATCAACAACCCGGTGCCCACGCGCGCCGAGGTGAGCGACGTGGCCAACGCCGTGCTCGACGGCACTGACGCCGTGATGCTGAGCGCCGAGTCGGCTGCAGGCCGATTTCCGCTGGAGACCATTGAGGAAATGGCCAAGATTTGTGTGGAAGCCGAGAAGACCGAATACGCCGACCTGGAAGCCGATTTCACCGGCAAGACCTTCATGCGGATTGACCAGTCGATCGCCATGGGTGCGCTGATCACGGCGCACCACCTGGGGGCCAAGGCCATCGTGGCGCTGACCGACAGTGGCTCAACGCCGCTGTGGATGAGCCGCCATGACATTCGTGTGCCGATCTATGCGCTGACGCCTCGCTTAGCCACGCAGCGCAAGATGGCGCTGTACCGCAATGTGCGCCCGTTGCTGATGGACACCAGCGCTGACCGTGATACTGCCCTTGAGCAGGCCGAAGGCCATTTGCTGCGCCGGAACATCGTGCAAAGCGGCGACGTGTACGCCATCACTTGCGGCGAGCCGATGGGCGCGCCGGGTGGCACCAACATGCTCAAGATCTGCCGGGTGGCTTGACGCTCTGAGTTCGGGTTCGGGTTCGGGTCTGGGAGGCGCAGTCTGCCTTTGCGTTCCCGTCATTCCTGCCCCTTTTTTCGTCATTCCTGCGTAGGCAGGAATCCATCCCCGCCCTCTTGTGTCATCCCCGCTTTTTCCCCCTGCATCCGGTGAGGGTCTGCGGCGGCAGCCGATTTCTGGTACCCCAGCATGA
>CANIDW010000083.1 GCA_947466165.1 Comamonadaceae bacterium
CGGGCCACCGCCAGCGCGTCAAGGCTGATGTCGGCGGCATCCACCTGCACGTCGGGGTAGGTCATGGCGGTCAGCACGGCCAGGCTGCCGTTGCCGGTGCACAAATCGAGCACACGCTGCGTGTCTTCGCTCAGCCAGGGGTCGATACTGCCGTCGGCCAGCAACTCGGCAATGAAGCTGCGCGGGATGATGACGCGCTCGTCGACATAAAAGGGCACGCCTTGAAGCCAGGCTTCGCGTGTCAGGTAGGCGGCCGGAAGCCGGCTGCTAATGCGCGACGCGACCAGCTCGTCAACCCGCTGAGATTCTTCAGCACTGACCGGTCGCTCGGCCACGCCGTCCAGGTCGTCCAGCGGCAAGCCCAGGCGCCACATCACCAGCCAGGCGGCTTCGTCAAAGGCTGTTTGGGTGCCGTGGCCAAAACCATCGCTCGGTGTGAGGCCGGCGGCATCTAAGCGTTCGCTGACAGTCTGAATCAAGGTCAGCAACGTCAAAGACGGTGCGTTCATGCCGCCGACAGACGCTCCAGCACGCCCTTGTAGATGTTTTTCAGCGGGTCCAGCGAGGAGACCAACACGTGTTCATTGATCTTGTGGATAGACGCGTTGATGGGCCCCAGCTCAATGAGTTGCGGGCATATTTTGGCGATAAAGCGGCCATCACTGGTGCCGCCTGTGGTCGAGAGTTCGGTTTGTAAACCGTTTTCAGCCGCAATCGCGCCGCGCACCGCCTGCACCAGCTCACCCGGGGTGGTGAGAAAAGGCTCGCCGCCCAGCGTCCATTGCAGCGTGTAGTCCAGCCCGTGCTTGCTGAGCACTGCTTCCAGGCGTTGCTTCAGACTGTCAGCGGTCGATTCAGTTGAAAAACGGAAATTAAAGTCCACCACCAGCTCGCCGGGTATCACGTTGCTGGCGCCCGTGCCGCCATGCACATTGGACACCTGCCAGCTGGTGGGCTGGAAAAATTCATTGCCCTTGTCCCATTGGGTAGCCACCAGTTCGGCAAGCGCCGGCGCAAACAGGTGAACAGGGTTTTTGGCCAGATGCGGGTAGGCGATGTGGCCTTGAATACCTTTGACGCTGAGCTTGCCGCTGAGCGTGCCGCGGCGGCCGTTTTTGATCATGTCGCCGAGCTGATCGACCGAGGTGGGCTCACCCACGATGCAGTAATCCAGCTTTTCACCGCGCGCCTTGAGCTGGTTGCACACCACCAGCGTGCCGTCTTTGGACGGGCCTTCTTCGTCGCTGGTGATGAGAAAGGCGATGGACAAAGCCGGTTGGGGATGGGCGGCCAGAAACTCTTCAGTCGCCACCACCATGGCGGCAATCGAACTTTTCATGTCGGCTGCGCCGCGACCGTAAAGCAGGCCATCGCGGTGGCTGGGCGAAAAAGGTGGCGTGGTCCATTGCGCCAGCGGGCCGGTGGGCACCACGTCGGTGTGGCCGGCAAACACCAGCGTGGGCGAGGCTGCGCCAGCCGTGCCGGTGAACTTGGCCCACAGGTTGGTGACCCGAAAGTCGTCGGGGCCGCTGACGATGGTCTCGCAGACAAAGCCCAATGGCGCCAGACGCGCCGTGATCAGCGCCTGGCAACCCGCGTCTTCGGGTGTGAGCGAAGCGCGGGAGATCAGTTGCTCAGTCAGGTGCAGGGTGGCGCTCATGCGGGGCTTTGTAAGGACAGTTGCTTAGTCGCGCAGCAGGTCGTTCAGGCTGGTGGTGGCGCGCGTCTTGGCGTCTACACGCTTGACGATCACCGCGCAGTACATGGAGTACTTGCCGCCGGCCTTGGGCAGGTTGCCCGAGACCACCACCGAGCCGGCCGGGATGCGACCGTAGGTCACGGTGTCGGCTGCGCGGTCGTAAATCGGGGTGCTCTGGCCGATGTAAACGCCCATAGAGATGACCGAGTTTTCTTCGACGATCACGCCTTCAACCACTTCAGAGCGGGCGCCGATGAAGCAGTTGTCTTCAATGATGGTGGGGTTGGCTTGCAGCGGCTCCAGCACGCCGCCCAGGCCCACGCCGCCGGACAGGTGCACATTGCTGCCCACTTGGGCGCAGCTGCCGACGGTGGCCCAGGTGTCGACCATGGTGCCTTCACCCACCCAGGCGCCGATGTTCACATAGCTGGGCATCAGGATGGCGCCTTTAGAGATAAAGCTGCCGCGCCTGGCCACAGCCGGCGGCACCACGCGCACGCCGGTGGCGCGCATTTCGGCCTCGCTTAGGTGGGCGAATTTGGTTTGCACTTTGTCAAAAAAGCCCAGGTCGCCGGCGCGCATCAAGACGTTGTCTTTGAGGCGAAAGCTCAGCAACACGGCTTTCTTGATCCACTGGTGCGTGGTCCACACACCCACGCTCTCGCGCGTGGCCACGCGCAGCACGCCTTTGTTGAGCTGGCTGATGACCTGCTCGACGGCGTCCAGCACTTCGGGCGGTGCCGAAGCGGGTGAGAGTTTGGCGCGGTCTTCCCACGCGGCGTCGATGATGGTTTGCAGGGCTTGGGTCATGTTGTTGGCGGTATTAAAAAAGAGCAGTGAAAAAGTTCAGGCTGCGGGCGCAGCGTGGGCTTGGCAAAAAAGGACGATGCGCTCGGCCGCTTCAAGGCATTCGGCGGTTTCGGCCACCAGCGCCATGCGCACGCGACCGGCGCCGGGGTTGAAGCGTTTGCCGTCAATCCCTGTCACGTCGCGCGCCAGGTAGCTGCCGGGCAAAACCACCACATTGTATTGAGCCAGCAGCTGGCTGGAGAAGTTCTCGTCAGAGCCTTTGAAGGCCGGTGGAATCTCGGCCCACAGGTAAAAGCCGGCATCGGGCAAAGACACCTTCATGACGCCGGCCAGCAAAGGGGTGACCTCGGCAAATTTTTGCCGGTACATCTCGCGGTTGAGCACCACATGCGCTTCATCGTCCCAGGCGGCGCGGCTTGCGGCCTGCACCACAGGGCTCATGGCGCTGCCGTGGTAAGTGCGGTAAAGCAAAAATGACTTCATGATGGCGGCGTCACCGGCCACAAAGCCGCTGCGCAAGCCGGGCACGTTGCTGCGTTTAGACAGGCTGGTCAGCGCCACCAGGTTTTTAAAGTCGTGCCGGCCCAAAGCCGCTGCCGCCTGCAAGCTGCCCAGTGGCGGCTCGGGGCGGAAATAGATCTCGCTGTAGCACTCGTCGGAGGCAATGACAAAGCCGTGGCGGTCGCTCAGCTCAAACAACAGCTTCCACTCTTGCAGGTCCATCACCGCGCCCGTCGGGTTGCCCGGCGAGCAGACGATCAGCAGCTGGGTTTTGGCCCAAACCGCCTCAGGCACGGCGGCCCAGTCGATACCGAAATTGCGCGAGGCATCGCTGGGCGCGTAATACACCTGCGCCCCGGCCAGCAGGGCAGCGCCTTCGTAGATTTGATAAAACGGATTGGGCGATACCACGGTGGCGCCTGCGCGCGTCGGATCAATGATGGTTTGGGTCAATGCAAAGAGGGCTTCTCGCGAGCCATTGACCGGCAAGATCTGGGTGGCTGTGTTGAGTTTCAAGCCGTAGCGGCGCTCGACCCAGTTGGCCATGGCCAGGCGCAAGGCAGGCTCGCCCAAAGTGGCCGGGTAGCTGGCCAAACCGGCCAGACTGGCCATCAAGGCGGTTTTGATCAGTTCGGGTGTGGCGTGACGCGGCTCGCCAATGCCCAGGCTGATGGGTCTCAAAGCCGGATTCGGCGTGACGGGTGCATGCAGTTGGCGCAGCCGTTCAAAGGGGTAGGGCTGCAGGCGGGCGAGGAGGGGGTTCATCTGGCTATTATCGAGGGAAACACCGGCCGGGCTCCGGCAGGACGGCCTGTTGTCAGGCCGATCTTGGTGCGGCTCGCTCGGGTAATAATCAAGCTCTTTCCCGGTTGCTGCCGCAAGGCGCTGAAACGTTCTTCGGGGTATGGATTGATTTCATAAAACCATTGAAAATCAACTAGTTAGACTCTTTTCTATTTTTCTTCAGGTTCGCCGTGCGTCTTAATTCCATCAAGCTTTCGGGCTTTAAATCATTCGCTGAACCCACCAACTTTGTGCTGCCGGGGCAACTGGTGGGCGTGGTGGGGCCGAACGGCTGCGGTAAGTCCAACATCATGGACGCGGTGCGTTGGGTGCTGGGCGAGAGCAGGGCCTCTGAATTGCGTGGTGAATCCATGCAAGACGTTATCTTTAATGGAACCAACACCCGCAAGCCGGCCAGCCGCTCCAGCGTCGAGCTGGTGTTTGACAACGCCGATCACCGCGCCGGCGGTCAGTGGGGCCAGTTCGGCGAGATCGCCGTCAAGCGCGTGCTCACGCGGGACGGCACCTCCAGTTATTACATCAATAACCAGCCGGTGCGCCGGCGTGATGTGCAGGACGTGTTTTTGGGCACAGGTCTTGGCCCGCGCGCTTACGCCATCATCGGCCAGGGCACCATCAGCCGCATCATCGAGTCCAAGCCGGAAGAGTTGCGTCTGTTTCTCGAAGAAGCGGCCGGCGTGTCCAAGTACAAAGAGCGCCGCCGCGAAACGGCCAACCGTTTGTCAGACACGCGCGAAAACCTGACCCGTGTCGAAGACATTCTGCGTGAGCTCAATGCCAATTTGGACAAGCTTGAAAAACAGGCCGAGGTGGCACTGCACTACAAGACCTTGCAAGCCGACGGCATGCTCAAGCAGCAGCAGTTGTGGTTTTTAAAGCGCGCCGAAAGCCAGGCTGACCAGTCCAAGGTCCAAGCCGATGCTGAAAAAGCCGTCAATGAATTGGAAAGCCGGCTGGCTGATCTGCGCCACATTGAGGCCGACCTGGAAACGGTGCGTCAGGCACATTACGCCGCAGGCGATCAGGTCAACCAAGCCCAGGGCAAGTTGTATGAAGCCAGCGCTGAAGTCGGGCGTCTGGAAGCAGAAATCCGCTTTGTGGTCGATGGGCGTGTGCGCGTTGAGCAGCGCCTGGCGCAACTCAAGGAACAGGCCGCCCAATGGTCAACGCGCCAGGCCGACGCCGCTGTGGAAACCGACAGCCTGAGCGCGCAAGCCGTTCAAGCCGAGGAGCATGCCGAGCTGCTGGCGGCACAAAACGAAGAACAAACGGGCCAACTGCCGGCGCTGGAAGAAGCGCTGCGTGCCGCACAGGCCACGGCCAATGAACAGCGTGGCGGCGTGGCGCAGGTGCAGCAGCAAATTCAGGTTCTGGCGGCTGACCAGCGCAACATCGAAGAGCAAAGCCGTGCTCTGGGTGTGCGCCGGGAGCGCCTGCTGGCCGACCGCAATGCCTTGAACGCACCGGACGAATCCCGCCTGGTCAACCTCAATGAGCAGTACGCATCGGCCAAGGCCAGCCAGGACCAGGCCCTGGCGGTGCTGCAAGAGCTCACCGACAGCGTGCCCCGTCTGGACGATGATCGTCGCCAACAGCAGCAAAGCGTCAACAACGAATCAGCCCGCCAGGCCGACCTGTCGGCGCGTGTTGAGGCGCTCAAAGCATTGCAGGAAAAAGTCAAAACAGACGGCAAGCTCAAGCCCTGGCTGAGCAAGCATGGCCTGGAGGGTCTGCAGGGCCTGTGGAGCCGTATACACATTGAGCAGGGTTGGGAAAACGCTTTAGAGGCCGCGCTGCGCGAACGCCTGGGCGCGCTTGAAGTCAGCCGCCTGGACATGGTGCGCGGCTTTGCCGGCACCGACGGTCGCGATGCGCCGCCGGCCAAACTGTCTTTTTACTCGCCACCGGTGGCTGGCACGGCCGCCCGGGCCGGTACCGCTGGACTCAAACCGCTGGCCGACTACCTGCGCCTGTCCGATGCGGGGCAAAGTGCTTTGCTGACCGACTGGCTGCAAGGCAGCTACACAGCCGCCAACCTGGATGAAGCGCTGACGGGCCGCAGCAAGCTGCAAGCCGGCGAAGTGATTTATGTGCAAGGCGGTCACGCAGTGACGCAGCACAGTGTGAGCTTTTACGCGCAGGATTCCGAGCAAGCCGGACTGCTGGCACGCGCTCAGGAAATTGAAAACCTCGACAAACAGCTTCGTGCGCAGGCCTTGATTGGCGACGAGGCCCGTAGCGCCCTGGTGCGCGCTGAATCTGCTTACAGCGAAGCTGCGCAACGCCTGGTGACCGCGCGCAGCGACGCCGCCGAAGCTCAGAGCCGCAGCCATGCCTTGCAAGTGGAGGTTTTGCGCCTGTCGCAACTGGCCGAGCAGACCCGAGCCCGCAGTGAGCAGATTCAAACCGACCTCAGCGAGATTGATGTGGAACTCGATGAGTTGCAGGAGCGCCGCGTCACCGCTGAAGCACGCTTTGAAGAGTTGGACATGCAACTGGCCGACAGCCAGGAACGCCACGCGCAACTCGACGACCGTGTGATCGAATGCGAGCGTCAGCTCAATGCTTCGCGCGAGCAGCAACGCTCACTGGAGCGGCAAATGCAAGAGGCGCAATTTGCGCTGCGCAGCCTGGCCTCGCGTCGCGAAGAACTGGCCCGCGCCATTGAGATGGCCGCGCAACAAGCAGCCTCGCTGGCCGACGAAGAGCAACGCGCCAAAGACGAGCTTACGCGTTTGAGCGATGCGGCGGCACAGGCTGGCTTGCAAAGCGCGCTGGCTGTCAAGCTCGAGCGCGAAGCCGACCTGGGTGCCAAACGCAGCCAGTATGACGACTTGAGCGCCAAACTGCGTGCCAGCGACGAACGGCGCCTGCAGCTCGAACGGCAGCTCGACCCGCTGCGCCAGCGCATCACGGAAATGCAGCTCAAAGAGCAGGCCGCACGTCTGGGCTTTGAGCAATATGCCCAACTGTTGACAGATGCCGAGGCCGACCTTCAAGCGCTTGAACTGTCGATTGAAACCGGCCATGTGCGCTTGAGCGGCCTGCAAACGGAGATTGATCGCATCAACCGAGAGATCCAGTCCCTGGGCGCTGTCAATCTGGCGGCACTCGATGAGTTGACCAGCGCCCGCGAGCGCAAAGGATTTTTGGAC
>CANIDW010000084.1 GCA_947466165.1 Comamonadaceae bacterium
AGATCACCCAGCAAGCTATTTGCATATTTACGATCTTTGGGTGCAGTCCAAACTTGCGTGGGAACGTTGTTGCCTCGGTGGCATGTGTAGCAGGTCACGCCGGTTTCAGCCACGTGCGCTTTGTAGTCTTGGTTGACCTTTTGTGTCATCTCGATCATGCGCCTGGCCACCACCTTGGTGTACTTGCTATCGTCAGCAAAATTTTCAACTTTGTGACAGTAAGCGCAGCCAGCTTCTGGAGCGACCCATTGCGTGATGGAGACCATGTGCCGGTTGAATTGGCCCACGCTCAAGTCGCCCAGAACCTTGACGTTCTGGTAAACGTCGCGAGCTTTAGGTCCATCCGCGGAGGCCGCTTCTGCCGCAACAGGTGCCGCATTCAGAGACGCCTGCTTGGCCAGGGTGCGGGGGTTGTAGATCTGCTCCATGCCCGTGCCCCGGTAACCGGTTTGGACCGTTTCAATGGGAGGCCGTTCGCAACCAGACAGAAGCAATGCAGCTGTCAGCAAAAGCGTTGTTTTAAACATGTTGATCATGGCTTCACTCCGAGAATAGCGGGGTCTACAACAACCGGACTGCCCAGCGGATAAGCAGGCACAACGTGGTGTTTCACAGACCAGAGATACCAGTTGTCAACGACGGTACCTGTGAGCAAGATACCGATGCCGCCAACCAGGGGGCAAAGCACAGCAAACCACCATGCCCAGCGATGGATGGATTCCATGGTGGCGTTAAAGCCCATGGTCCAACGCCAGAACAAGCCAGCACGCTCCGAGGCGGTTCCACGATCGACGATCTGCTCAATCTCACGCTCACCACCATAGCGGCCCACAGCCAAAATTGTGGCGCCGTGCATCGCAAACAAAAGTGCCGAGCCATACAGGAAAACAATCGACAGCGCATGGAAAGGGTTGTAGAACAAATTACCGTAACGCAGTGAGATCGCAGAGACCCAATCGAGGTGCGGAAAGATGCCAAAGGGTACGGCTTCTGACCAGCTGCCCATCATGATGGGGCGGAAAAAACCGCACACCAGATACAGCCATATCGCGGCAGCGAAGGCCCAGGCCACATGCGTTCCCAAACCAAGCTGTCGGGCGCGCCTGTAGGTTCTAGCCCACCACAGCAAAATAGAGACGGTCAACATGAAGCCCACGATCAGCCACCAACCGCCTTGGGCCAGTGGCGGCATGCTCAGGCCATAGGCTGGAGGCGGCGGCTCCAGCGCGAGCCAGAACAATTGGCGCAGCAACTGGATAGGATTCCAGTCGACAGAGGCCAACATGTTGAATCCAATGATGTTGAAAGCAGCGATGCCGAAGACCAGGGAAGCAACACCCAAAGAACCCAGGTAAACAGGGCCGATTTGTGCGTTTCCGATACGTCCTAGCAGGTGCACCAGAAACGGCGTTCCAGTGCGCTTGTCGTCGCCGCGCGGTAAGTCAATGCCGCTGTGCAAAGGCCCTACGGGCTGCACCGATGTGAAAAGATTTTGATATTCAGCCATTTCAATTTCCTCTTTTCTTGATCAAGTGCGCCAGATAGGCATGTTCAGCCACCAGCCCCACCACTCAGGCCAGGCACCCGTCCAGAAGGGTCCGCTGACCACAATACAAACAATGCCAAACCACACACCTGCCAGTGCCAGGAAAAGACCCAAGCGGTGGATACCCAGAGTACCGACTGAGTAACCAATCAGGTCGCGAAAGAAAGTGTCTTCGTGTTCAGGCGACTTCACCACTTGGCCTTTGCCGGGGTTGGTGGCAGACAGCACCAAGCCGCCGTGCATCGAGAGCGCAAGGGTGGCTGCAAAAAACAAAGTCACAGCGATCATGTGCCACGGGTTGTAGTGAAAGTGCAGGTACTGGTAAGCGGTGTTGCTGACCCAGTCAAGGTGGCTGTAAATGCCGTAAGGGAACGCATGTCCCCAGGCACCCATCAACACGGGGCGAATCACTTGCAAGCTGACATAGGCCAGGATGGCCATGCCAAACGCCGCAGGCACATGCAAACCCATGCCCAACTTACGGGCTATTTCAACTTCGCGCAGCGCCCACGATACAAATGCGCCGATCGCGCACACGGTGATGAGTTGCCACAAGCCCCCTTCCATCATGGGTGCGAAACGCAGCCCATAAGAAATGTCAGGCGGGGCAATATTAATTTGCCACAGGTTCCATGTGGGCCCCATGGCGGCGCCCCACAAAATCATCATGGTGCCGGACAGGGCGAAAAAGAGTGTCGTCACTCCAAAGAAGCCGACATAAAAGGGACCGACCCAAAAGTCAAACAGGTCGCCCCCGAAAAGGGTACCGCCTCTTACGCGGTATTTGCGTTCAAAACTTAGCATGGACATAGTTGCATCCTCCGACCGAATGACTGTTTTAAAGGTCTTCTAGGCTTCACTTTAAAAATCTTAAAAAAGGACAGACGCATCGTTCAAAAATGAGCGAATTGCGCCTGTCTTAATAAAGACTCGAGGTCTTTACTTTTGCGGCAAAGCCGCGTTCTGTGGTTGCTGAGCTTTCGCCGCTGCGGCCTTGGCCGTATCGGGATGCCAGCTGTTGATGTTGTATCGATCGCCACTGATCTGGATCAGGTGAATCGACGTTGACACAAAAGCAATCAACAGTCCAACCAGGACGATTGCCTTGCGGGGATCTATTACACGCCACATGCGCCACATAGTAATTTCCTTTCTTAACTCAATTGAGAAATAACGGTGTAAACAGAGGACTTCACGCCGTCCAAAGTGCTCGTTGAACCCTCAGCCCCAGGAAGCCAGTTGCGCCAATTAAGTACCAACATCTGCCCAGCTAAGGCAAGAACAATGAACACTAAAAAAAGCAAAACAAAAATCACTCCGTAACCATGGAAATGGCTCGGCGAGTGAACAATTGCGCTGCTATTGATCGGGTGGGTCATATTTTTCTCCGTTGCTAGGTTCTTAGAACCAGGGACGCCAGATCCACACCAAGCTGTGGGCGAAGAAAGCTCCAACAGCCCACAACAGGTAACCCTGTATGAAGTACTGGTGAAACTCTTGGGCTTCTTGGTCTGTCAGCCCTGAGGGGTTAGCTGCATCAGTCATAGTTTGTGCCTCTCTCTAAATGCCTTTCGGCGATACCCTGAAACCTGACGGAATCAGGACGGACTGTTGTGGCTTTGACACCGCAACAGATGGCCCTCCGGACAAGCCGAAGGATTGGACGGTCTAACAAATTCAAGTGCACATCTTTCATGCATGTGCTCCTTCATTCGCTTGACCGAACAATTCTGTGAATCTTTGCGCTTCAACATGAGAGCGACCGGTTTCCCGTGCATCTCGCTCCGCTTGATCGCGCATTCGCTTGGCTGCTGAAATTCGAACCAAAATCGGTTGTTGCTCAAGCAACGCGTCGAACAGCTCTTGCGCCTCAGGCTCCCACGGCACGGTGGTGTTGGGCGCAGAGCGTCCCAGGGTGCCCTCAATCTTGTCCATCTCCGTGCCCAGTGGCAGGATGTGAAAGAGCGCATCGAAAAGGCCGTTGCAAAACTCTTGAATGATGTAAGTGGCGCCTGCATAGCCCATGAACGGCGTGCCCGTATGGCGACGAATAATGGGTAAGGGGAAGCTGGCAGGAATGAAACTGGTTTTCATCATGCCGCCGCCGCCGCATTCGGCCAAATAGATGCGCTCGTTGTAACTGCCGTACAAAATAAGCGGCGTTTTTTCAGTGACCAGTTTGCGCACTTCTGCGTTGTCTGTTTTGGCACCCGCAATGCGCGAGATCGCAAAGTTGCATGGCAATCCCATTTCATCTTCTAGGAAGTGACGTATGCCGCGCGTGTAGGTTTCGTTGGCGACCACACCAAAATTGGCGGTGCCGAAAAAGTCTTGCGTCACTGAGCGCCACAAATCCCAAATCGGTTTGATGGTGCTGTGTTTTTCTCTTTCGATGAAGGGCTCAGGGTCCAGGCCCAGCAGTTCACCGAGGGAGCGCAGGAATTTGGTGGTGCTGTGCAGGCCAATCGGTGCCTGCAAATAAGGACGCTCCAGGGCTTCGCACAACATGCGACCGAACTCACGGTACATGCAAATGTTCACATCAGCTTCAACCAGACGCGACACATCGGCAAGGTGTGAGCCTAAGGGGAAAACCATGTTGACTTCGGCGCCAATGCCTTGAACCAGGCGGCGTATTTCGGCCAAATCACTGGGGGAGTTGAAAGTTCCGTAGCTCGGGCCAATGATATTGACGCGCGGCTTTTCACCCTCTTTGCGTTCGCGTTTGGGCACATGACGCAAACCATATTGCTGCCACAGCCAATACATGGCGCGGTTAGCGCATTGCCATTGATCTTCATCAATGGTGCGCGGCAAAAAGCGCTGCAGGTTGGTGCCTTCGGGCGTCACGCCGCCACCAATCATTTCCGCAATCGAGCCCGTGACCACCACAGAAGGCAGATCAGGGTTGAGGGTGGCATGCGCGCGGCGCATAGAGCCTTCAGTGCCCTCACGGCCTAATTGTTCTTCCGCCAAACCTGTCACGACAATCGGTAACTCATGCGGCGGCAGTGCATCGGTGTAATGCAGCACTGAAGTGACCGGCAAGTTTTCACAGCCCACAGGGCCGTCAATGACAACTTGCAAGCCTTTGATGGCGGTGAACACATACACCGCTCCCCAATAGCCACCTGCGCGATCGTGATCGAGGACCAGCATCAGATCATCGCCTCCGCTTTGCGTTTTTTGGCTTGCTTCTCAAGCAATCTGCGTGTTTCAGCTTCAAATTCCGGCCGGTTTTGCGGCACGCCGTGAGAGGCTTCCCAGACCCCAGCTGCATGGCCGGTACCGGTGTCTCCAAAGAAGGATTTCATTTCGTCAAAGCGCGACTTATTGGCAATCGCCGCATTGATCACCTGTGCCAACGAACCGGCACCGGCAGGCCCCATCAAGGGGCGAGCGGAAATCAGATTGGTGAAATACAAGCCTGGAATGCTGAGCTCTTTGGCTGCTTGCACCACCGGTGTGGTGCCAATGGCCAAGTCAGGTTTCCATTCGTGCATGGCGGCCAGGTCTTGTTCCAGCGATGCGCGGTATTGAACATGCACGCCACGCGCCTCCAACCACTCACAGTCTGATGCGCTCCAGGGTGTGCGGGGGCAAGCGGTTCCGACGTAGCGCAAATCGGCACCACTTTCCACCAGTAAACGTGCCACCAACAATTCAGAGCCTTCATAGCCGCTGAGGGTGATACGACCTTTAATAGGTGACTTGGCCAGAGCGCCCTTGATGGCGCCGAGCATGATGTTTTTCACCATGTCAATTTTGGCTTGCGGCACATTGGCTGCATTGCCGATGGCTTGCAGCCAGGCTTCTGTACCGTCGTGACCGACGGGGGCAGAGCCCACAATGGGGCGACCTGCCGCTTCAAACTCGCGAATGCTGGCGGTGTAAAAGGGATGGATGGCTGCAACTGCTGCACAGTCCAGCGCTGCATACAGTTCGCGCCACTCGCGTGTGGGAACCACAGGACCGGCTGCAAGGCCCATGGGCTCGAGCATGCGGCCAATGATGATGGGATCAGCGGGAAACATTTCACCAACCATGGTGATGGTGGGTTTGTCAGACCGGCCAGTGCGCGGCGCTTGAACAGGACCCGCCACAATTTCTTCGCGCGCATATTTCAGCATGGCGCCAGCCAGAACATCTTTGGCTTCTGCGTGCGTCGGCACACCAAAACCCGGCACATCGATGCCAATGATGCGAACACCGTTGATCTCTTTTGGGAGCAATTGCAATGGCACACCACTGGCCGTGGGCACGCACAAGTTGATGATCACAATGGCGTCGTACTTCTCAGGATCGGCCTGGTCGTATACAGACTCACGAATGTCCTCAAACAACTTGCCCGTCACCAATGACTCCGAGTTGAACGGCACATAGCCCACACTGCGACGCGCACCATAAAAATGGGAGGTGAAGGTCAGACCGTAAACGCAGCAGGCGGAGCCGGACAAAATGGTGGCAGTGCGGCGCATGCGAAGACCCACGCGCAGTGAGCCAAAGGCGGGGCACATGCTTTGAGGTTGATCGTGAGGTCCGGCCTTGGGGTCGACTGGATAGTCTTTGGCATATTGCGCCAGCACTTCAGACTTGCCCGATGCTTTAGCTGCTGCCAGCATTTTTTCGCCACCTGAATGGCAGCCCATGCCATCACCGTCTATGGCGGTGCTCATGCCCGCTGGCGCTTGACTGACAGGAACGATAGGAATCGTTTTGCTCATGGTCTCAAACTTCGTCGTACACAACTTCGAGCGTGGGCTTGCTGGTGTCTGTCTTGCCGCACATGTCAAATTGCGTCGCGGGCTCGAGCACCACATCGCGACCGACAGCAGAAGCTGCAAACAGGCCCAGCAACTGGTCTTGTGTCATGGGGTTCGGACGAATCGGCACTGAAGTGTGGACATTGGCGGCCAACTCGGCAAACATGGGACCCCAAACAGATTCGGGGCGGCCGATGATTTCGTAGCTGGCACTTTTTCTGCGAATGTCTTCATTGGCAGGAATGGTGGACAACACAGGGATGCCCACCTTGGTGGCAAAGGCGGCGGCTTCGCCGGTGCCGTCGTCACGGTTGATCACCATGCCGGCCACACCCACATTGCCGCCTAGCTTGCGGAAATACTCCACTGCAGAGCACACGTTGTTGGCCACATAGAGTGACTGCAAATCGTTGCTGGCCACCACAATCACTTTTTGGCACATGTCGCGGGCAATCGGCAGACCAAAGCCGCCGCACACCACGTCGCCCAAAAAGTCGAGCAGAACATAGTCAAAACCCCACTCATGAAAGCCGAGTTTTTCGAGCAGCTCAAAGCCGTGGATGATGCCGCGACCGCCACAACCGCGACCAACTTCTGGCCCGCCTAGCT
>CANIDW010000085.1 GCA_947466165.1 Comamonadaceae bacterium
TGGATGTGCAGGGCACATCCATTGGTAAAGGCTTTGCCGGTACCATCAAGCGTCACAAGATGAGCTCGCAGCGCGCCTCGCACGGTAACAGCCGTTCGCACAACGTGCCCGGCTCCATCGGTATGGCGCAGGACCCCGGTCGCGTGTTTCCTGGTAAACGCATGACGGGTCACCTGGGTGACGTCACCAAAACAACTCAAAACCTGGACATCGTGCGTATCGATGAGGCCCGTCAACTGCTGATGATTCGCGGCGCTGTGCCCGGCTCTAAGGGCGGTTTCGTGACGGTTCGCGCAGCGATCAAGGTCAAGACCGGCAATGCTGCCAAAGGAGCGAACTGATGCAAGTTGAACTCCTGAACGACCAGGGTCTGGCTTCGTCCAAAGTGGACGTGCCCGACACCGTATTCGGTCGTGAATACAACGAGAGCCTGGTGCACCAGGTGGTCGTGGCCTTTCAGGCTAACGCCCGCCAAGGCACCCGCGCCCAGAAAGACCGTGAGCAGGTTCATCACTCGACCAAAAAGCCATTCAAGCAAAAAGGTACGGGTCGTGCACGTGCAGGTATGACGTCTTCGCCTTTGTGGCGCGGCGGCGGTCGGATTTTCCCGAACATGCCTGACGAGAACTTCACGCAAAAAATCAACAAGAAGATGTACCGCGCCGGCATGGCCTCCATCTTTTCCCAGCTGGCTCGCGAAGGCCGTCTGGCGGTGGTTGATTCGCTGACAGTGGACTCGCCCAAGACGAAAGTCCTGGCCGACAAATTCAAAGCCATGAACCTCAAGTCGGTACTTGTCATCGCTGATGAAGTCGATGAAAACCTGTACCTGGCTTCGCGCAATCTGGTCAACATCCTGGTGGTGGAGCCGCGTTACGCCGATCCGGTGTCGCTGGTGCATTACAAGAAGGTTCTGGTGACCAAGGCTGCCATGGACAAACTCAAGGAGATGTTCGCATGAGCGCCCTGATTCCATTTTCCAGCAAGGCCCAATTCGACGAAGGTCGTTTGATGCAGGTCTTGGTAGCGCCCATCGTGTCTGAAAAAGCCACGCAGATCGCCGAGAAAAGCAACACGGTCACTTTCAAGGTGCTGCAAGACGCTACCAAGCATGAAATCAAAGCTGCAGTGCAGCTGATGTTCAAGGTGGAAGTCAAGTCAGTTGCCGTCTTGAACACCAAAGGCAAGACCAAGCGCTTTGGCAAGTCAGTGGGCCGCCGCGACAACGTTCGCAAAGCCTACGTGACCTTGCAAGCCGGTCAAGAGCTGAACATCGGCGGGGAGGCTGCTTAATCATGGCTGTCATTAAAATGAAACCCACTTCACCAGGCCAGCGCGGCATGGTGAAGATCTCCCGTGACCACCTGCACAAAGGTGAAGGTTACGCGCCTCTGCTGGAGCCACAATTCCAGAAGGCCGGCCGTAACAACAACGGACACATCACAACACGCCACAAGGGCGGTGGTCACAAGCACCACTACCGCGTGGTCGACTTCAAACGCAACAAGGATGCGATCCCGGCCAAGGTCGAGCGTATCGAGTACGACCCCAACCGCAGTGCCCACATTGCGCTGGTCTGCTACGCCGATGGTGAGCGCCGCTACATCATCGCCCCGCGCGGTCTTGAAGTCGGTGCAACACTGATCAGCGGCTCTGAAGCCCCGATCCGCGCCGGCAACACCCTGCCGATCCGCAACATCCCGGTCGGCTCGACCATTCACTGCATCGAGATGCAAATCGGCAAGGGCGCGCAAATCGCCCGCTCCGCCGGCACCTCGGCGACCTTGCTGGCCCGCGAAGGCACTTACGCCCAAGTGCGTATGCGCTCCGGCGAAGTTCGTAAGATCCACATTGAGTGCCGCGCCACCATCGGTGAAGTCGCCAACGAAGAACACAGCCTGCGCCGTCTCGGCAAGGCCGGTGTCAAGCGCTGGATGGGTATTCGTCCAACCGTTCGCGGTGTGGTGATGAACCCGGTTGACCACCCGCACGGCGGTGGTGAAGGCAAGACCGGTGAAGGTCGCCATCCAGTCGATCCATGGGGTAACCTGACCAAAGGCTACCGCACCCGCAACAACAAGCGCACGCAAGTGATGATTGTTTCGCGTCGCAAGAAGTAAGGCCAGCAAATGACCCGTTCACTCAAAAAAGGTCCCTTTGTCGACCACCACTTGGTAGCCAAGGCCGACAAGGCTGTTACCAACAAAGACAAAAAGCCGATCAAGACCTGGTCGCGCCGCTCCATGATCCTGCCCGAGTTCATCGGCTTGACCATCGCCGTGCACAACGGCAAGCAGCACGTCCCCGTCTACATCACCGATCAAATGGTTGGCCACAAGTTGGGCGAGTTCGCACTCACCCGGACTTTCAAAGGTCACCCGGCTGATAAAAAAGTTGTGAGAAAGTAAGGAAAGACCATGGAAACACGTGCAACCCTCCGGGGCGTTCGTCTGTCGGTCGACAAGGGCCGTCTGGTCGCTGACCTGATCCGCGGTAAAAAAGTGGATCAGGCGCTCAACATCTTGGAATTCACGCAGAAAAAAGCTGCGGGCATCATCAAGAAGGTGGTTGAGTCCGCCATCGCCAACGCTGAACACAATGACGGCGCCGACATCGACGAGCTGAAGGTGAAAACCATCTACGTCGAGCAAGGCACCACGCTCAAGCGTTTCTCGGCGCGCGCAAAAGGCCGCGGCAACCGTATCAGCAAGCCTACGTGCCATGTGTACGTGGTCGTTGGCAATTAAAGGGCAGACAGGTTATGGGACAAAAAATCAACCCAACCGGGTTCCGCCTTTCGATCAGCCGCAACTGGAACAGCCGCTGGTATGCAAGCAACAAAGACTTTGCCGGCATGCTGGCAGAAGACATCAAGGTTCGCGAGTACCTTAAAGCCAAGCTGAAAAGCGCTGCGGTTTCGCGCGTTGTCATCGAGCGCCCTGCTAAAAATGCCCGCATCACGATTTACTCGGCTCGCCCGGGCGTTGTGATCGGCAAAAAAGGCGAGGACATCGAGAACCTCAAGAAAGAACTGAGCCGCCAGCTGGGCGTGCCGGTCGCCGTGAACATCGAAGAAGTTCGCAAGCCTGAAATTGATGCCAAGCTCATCGCTGACAGCATCACCCAACAGCTTGAAAAACGCATCATGTTCCGCCGTGCCATGAAGCGCGCCATGCAAAACGCCATGCGTCTGGGTGCCCTGGGCATCAAGATCATGTCGTCCGGCCGTCTCAACGGCATCGAGATCGCACGTTGCGAGTGGTACCGCGAAGGTCGCGTGCCACTTCACACCCTGCGCGCCGACATTGATTACGGCACTTCAGAAGCCAAGACCACCTATGGTGTGATCGGCGTGAAGGTCTGGGTCTACAAAGGTGACACCTTGGGCCGTGGCGATTCGCCTGGCGCCAAGCTTGACGCAGCGCCTTCCGAAGAAGAACGCAAGCCACGCGGCCCACGTCGTGACGCACGTCCTGGTACCGATCGTCCTGCTCCACGGGGTGCCCGCGCACCACGTGGTCCGGCCGGCAGCACCAGCACAGCGCCTGCCGACGGCAGCGACAAACCAGCGGAGGCGTCTGACGCCGAAGCCCCGAAAACCACCGTTAAGCGCGTTCGAAAAGCCGCGCCAGCTGCAGCAGCTGACGGTGCAAAGACTGAGTAATCAGTCTCATCACGGAGATAAATCATGCTGCAACCCGCTCGTAGAAAATACCGCAAAGAGCAAAAAGGCCGTAACACCGGCGTCGCAACCCGGGGTAGCTCGGTCGCGTTTGGTGATTTCGGTCTGAAGTGCACCGACCGCGGTCGCCTCACTGCTCGTCAAATTGAAGCCGCACGTCGTGCGATTTCCCGTCACGTCAAACGTGGCGGCCGTATCTGGATCCGCGTCTTCCCGGACAAGCCGATTTCCCAAAAGCCTGCTGAAGTGCGTATGGGTAACGGCAAAGGCAATCCAGAGTACTACGTGGCTGAAATCCAGCCCGGCAAAATCGTTTTTGAAATCGTTGGCGTGCCTGAAGAGTTGGCCCGTGAAGCGTTCCGCCTGGCTTCTGCCAAGCTGCCGCTGCGCACCACTTTCGTCAGCCGCATGATTGGCCAGTAAGGGGAAATGAAATGACCAAATCTACTGAACTGCGCCAAAAAGACGTTGCCGGACTGCACGCTGAAGTCAAAGAGTTGCAAAAAGCTCACTTCGGCCTGCGCATGCAAAAAGCCACACAGCAACTGACCAACACCTCCACGCTGCGTTCGACGCGCCGGGCGATTGCCCGCGCCAAGACCATCCTGGCCGAAACCATCGTCAAGCAAGGAGCCAAATAATGACGGAAGCTAAAAAATCCCTCACGCGCACCTTGGTTGGCAAGGTTGTCAGCGACAAGCGCGCCAAGACCGTGACGGTTCTGGTCGAGCGTCGTGTCAAGCACGAGCTGTACGGCAAGATTGTTTCGCTGTCGAGCAAGTACCACGCCCATGATGAAAAGGGCGAGTACAAGATGGGTGACACCATCGAGATCACCGAGAGCCGCCCGATTTCGAAAACCAAGAACTGGGTTGTCTCCAAGCTGATCCAGAAAGCGGCAGTGGTTTAAGTTTTACCGACTGACACCTGCATGTCTTTGAAAACGGTCCACGATGTGGGCCGTTTTTAATGGCGAAACGGCTTTTGTCATTGATGGCGGTATTGCTGTTGAGTGCTTGCCAAGCGAGACAAGCGCATCTGATACAAAATACGTGTTGCAGGCCACAAGGCCCCCATTAACACCCAAACAGGAGCAATACATGATCAAAGTTGGCGATACCCTTCCTTCAGCCACGCTGATGGAGTTTTCAGAAGTCGAAGGCAACGGCTGCAGCATCGGCCCTAACCCGGTCGAGGTGGCCAAGGCCACTGCCGGCAAAACCATTGCGCTGTTTGCGCTGCCAGGTGCTTTCACCCCGACCTGCTCTGCCAAACATGTGCCCGGCTATGTGGAGCACTTCAATGAACTCAAAGCCAGCGGTGTAGATGAAATCTGGTGCGTGAGCGTCAACGATGCATTCGTCATGGGCGCCTGGGCGCGCGAGCAAAAAACCAACGGTAAAGTCCGTATGCTGGCCGATGGCAGCGCCGACTTCACCAAGGCAACCGGCCTGACGCTGGACCTGACGGCCCGCGGCATGGGCTTGCGCAGCAACCGTTACTCGATGCTCATCAAGAACGGCAAAGTGGCGAGCCTCAATATTGAAGCTGCTGGAAAATTCGAAGTCAGTGATGCTGCGACCATGCTGTCACAAGCCAAAGCCTAAGTCCCGAGCTTCGGCCTACGCCAGAAAAAAGCCACCCTGAAGCGGTGGCTTTTTTGTGGGCGCTAAAGATCAACCTTGAGGTAATGCGCGCCGGCAATCGGGTTGTGATAGTAGGGGGGAATTTCGGTAAAACCGAGCTCGGCGTACAAAGCGCGTGCCGACTCCATGTCGTCCAGTGTGTCCAGCAACACGCAGTGATAGCCTGCTGCACGGGCGGCATCCAACACCGCCTCAGCCAGTTGCCGGCCCACACCAAAGCGACGGAATTCAGGGCGCACAAACAGCCGTTTCATCTCGGCCGCGTTGGCGTAATCCGCAGCGGGTAATGGTCGCAGCGCACAACAGCCGGCCAGAGCACCCTCTATCCAGGCCAGCAGCAAAGCGCCTTGAGGTGCGCTGTAGTCGCCTGGTAACTCAAGCAGTTCAGATTCGAAGTCCTGAAAGTACAGGTCCACGTCAAGCAGTTGAGCGTACTCCGAAAAAATTTGACGCACCAAGTCAAAATCTTCGCGCGATGCGGGCGTCCTGAATTCAATGACTTTGTTTGGCAAGTGCGAAGAGCTCAACAGGCGGTGTTAAAAAAGCAGGCAATCAGTTTAGCGCCCCAGCTTCAAAGGCCGGCAGGCGCCAAGCCTGACAACCAGAACACAGCGGCAGCACACAAACAAAGCAATAAAAAAGCCGTCATGCGGCTGCGGGCGTCGTCACGTGCGGCTTCAGCAGGTGCTGGCAATTGCTTGTCCCCGTGCAGCATGGCTGCCAGCAGGCCCTGGCGACGGCGTACGTGGTAAATGATGGCAGCCACATGGAGCAAGACCAGCGCCAGCAAAATCCATTTGCCAAGCTGCGTATGGTATTGGCTGCCAAAGGCAACTGCAGCATGAGAGACAAGGTGCGTCAGCGGGCCGGCGGTGGAAATTTCGTCATCACTGATCAGTCCGGTGGCCACTTGCAAGTTCAAAAAAGCCAACATGGCCCAGACAGACAGCGCGCCAAGCGGTGAGTGACCCACCGAGTGGCTTTCTGGCGCGTGACCGCGCAAGTAAGCAAAAACAGCACGGGGCCCGAAAACAAAGCTGCGAAAGCGCGACCAGTGACCGCCCATGAGGCCCCAGGCCAGGCGAAACAACAGCAGGGTCAGCAGTGCATAACCAAAACGAAAGTGAAAGACCATGGCGCTGCCGCCCACTGTGCCGGTCACTGCCAGACCCAGCACACACAGCGCACTGGCCCAGTGGAAAACACGGGTAGGCAAGTCCCAAATACGGACGCGGTACAGCGATGAAGGGTTTGGCATGGTGGAACTTGTCAATGGGCGTCAACGCGGAGCATGGCGCTAAAAAATTAGCAGTGAAGTTGATCCGGGCGCGAACGGGTCATCAATGGGGCTGCATTCAAGAGGGCGCGCACATAAATTTAATTTTCGATAAACTTATTCCAATAAATATACCAAGCATTCTTTATTTAGCGTAAACCATAGGAATCACCATGAAAGTATTTATTCTTGCGGCTGCTGCCGCTGCCTTGTTGACCCTGGCCATGCCAGCCAGCGCGCAGTTTGCCAA
>CANIDW010000086.1 GCA_947466165.1 Comamonadaceae bacterium
GCATCCTGGACATCGAGCCCGGCAAATTGCACGAGCGCGTGAGTGTGGTGCTGGGCTCCAAAAATGAAGTCGAACGCATCACCAGGTACCACGATTAACTGTTCACTGGAGGAAAAACTTCATGCGCAAAACCTGGTTTTCATTGCTGCTGGCTGCCGTGGTGGCATGGCCCGCAATGCAGGCTCATGCCAGTCACGATTCGGCACCCACCATCCTGAACCAGTTCAAAGTGCTCTCGTCCCGGCTCCATGTGCTCAAGCCGGCACCTAATGTGCGCGCCCTGCCGGTCGGTACGGACGAAGCTGCACGCCAGCGCATCAACGCCGATGCAGAGTTGATGGTCTCTAAAAATTTTTCGTTGGTGGTGATTGAGAAAGGCGAGTTACTGGCCGAAGCCTATGGCAACGGCGCCACAGCCGAAAGCCCTTTGAACTCTTACTCGATGGCCAAAACGCTGACCGCCCTGGCAGTTGGAGAAGCCATGTGCGCCGGCAAGATCAAGAGCCTCGACGACAAGGCCGCCAGCTACATACCAGCGCTGCAAGGAACGGCCTATGGCGCGGCCAGTATCCGCCATTTGCTGAGTTACACCAGCGGCGCAAAAGACCCGGGTGGTGACGGGTACTCCGGTATACACAACATTCCCGACCTGGTGGCTGTCCTCAGCCACCGGATTTCCTTGATGGACCTGACCATCAAGCACGGACAAAGCAGCAGCTTCAAACCCGGTGAGAAATTCATCTACAACGGCCTGGACTCTGAAACCCTCAGTCTGGTGGTGCGCGCAGCTACCGGCATGTCACTTCCGAAGTGGTTTGAGGCCAGCGTGTGGCAAAAGGCAGGCGCACAATACCCGGCCGGCTGGTATGTGGGCCGCGACGGTAATGGCGTCGGAGAAATGCTGGTACTGGCCTCCACGCGCGACTTCGCCAGGGTCGGCGTTTATGTACTGGAGCGGCTGACAAACGCCAGTGCAGACAGCTGCATGAACGACTTCATGAAGGAAGCGGCCCGGCCGCTGATCGCCAAGGGCTACTGGGACTCAGCCCCGCAATTCGGTCTGGGTCTGCATGTGGGCGCAGACGGCAACACCTGGTTCTTTGGACATTCTTCGCAGCGAATTGGCATCAATGCCAAAACAGGACGCGTTATTGCCACCAACGGGTGGAACGAATGGCGCGGGATGGACGTTATTGCGCGCCGTCTGCTAAGCCCCTAAGCCGCAAATCCAGACGCCCACAAAATGAGTGATTCAACACAAGCTACAAATAATTTTGCTGCTGACGTTCTTATCGTCGGCGGCGGCCCTGTGGGCCTGGGACTGGCCATTGAGCTGGGCCAGCGCGGTATCCGCTGCATTTTGTCCGAGCGCTATCTGCAACCCCAGCCGATTCCCAAGGGCCAAAACCTGACGCAGCGCACGATGGAGCACCTGCATTTCTGGGGTGCTGAAAAAGAGCTGCGCAGTGCGCGCACCATTCCACCCGAGTACGGTATAGGCGGCCTGACCACGTATGGCACTCTCCTGGGCAAGTACTCCTACAACTGGCTGCAACGCGAGTTGGTCAAGCCCTATTATTTTTGCGCCAATGAACGCTTGCCGCAGTACGCAACTGAAAATGTGCTTCGTCAACGCGTGGCCCAGTTGCCATCGGTGCAGACGCTGTTCGGCTGGGATGCAGAGACCGTCGAGCAAGACGCTGACGGCGTCAGCGTCACAGTGTCCGAGCGCAAGGGCCAGCAGCGACGCACTCTCAGGGCAGCCTTTGCGGTGGGTTGTGATGGCAGCCGCTCCAAAGTGCGCGAACAAGCCGGCATCACGCAAACATTGACCGATCACGACCGATTGATGGTTCTGCTGGTGTTTCGCTCGCATGAGTTGCACACGCTGCTGGAATGCTACCCCGGCAAATCTTTTTACAACGTGCTGCAGCCCGGCCTGGGCGGTTACTGGAAGTTTTTCGGGCGTGTTGATCTTGGGAACACCTGGTTCTTTCACGCACCGGTGCCTGCCGGCACAAGCGCAGACAACTTTGATTTCAAGTCTTATTTGCACCAGGCGGTTGGTGCTGAATTTGAAATTGAAATGGAACACATCGGTTTTTGGGACCTGCGTTTTGCCATCGCCGACACTTACCGCGCAGGTCGCCTGTTCATTGCCGGCGATGCAGCGCACAGCCACCCGCCCTACGGCGGCTATGGCGTTAATTCAGGTCTGGAAGATGCGCGCAACCTGGGCTGGAAACTCGCGGCGGTTCTGCAAGGTTGGGGCGGCAATGCCTTGCTGGACTCTTATGACGCGGAACGCCGGCCGGTCTTTGAATCGACCATGCGCGACTTCATCGCTAAATCGATAGAAACCGACAAAGAATTTCTGGACACCTTCGATCCCGAAAGCGATCGGGCCCGCTTTGAGAAAGCCTGGCAGGAACGCTCCCAGGGCGCTATCGGCGAGGTACACGCGTTTGAGCCCCACTACGAGGGCTCGCCCGTGGTGGCACAAGGCCAGCCCGGGCAAGGCGCTTGCAGCGCCAGGGGTTCACACCGCTTTGAAGCTCGCGCAGGACATCACCTGGCGCCTGCGACGCTGGCTTCAGGCGACAACGTTTTTGAAATCTTGGGCGAGCAATTCACCTTGCTGGCTTTTGATGCCAGCGCCGAGGATGTGCAGGTGGTCGTGAATGCAGCACGCCGCCAGGGCCTGCCATTGACAGTGCGCCAGGAAAGCAAGGGATCTGAGGCAGACCGTTACCAGGCACGCTGGGTGCTTGTGCGACCCGATCAATTCATTGCCTGGGTCGGCCATGACAGCCTCTCTCAGCAAGATGTCCAAGCTGTGCTGGCCATGGCCAGGGGTCAGACTAGACAGCAGCCTTGAGGCTGCGGCCTTCGCGCATCACTCCGCCGAAATTTTCTTGGTGCTGATGACGTTACCCCAGCGCGGGTAGTCTTTGACAACGATGGCCGTCAAATCAGCCGGGCTTGAAGCAGAAGCGTCCATGCCGGCCTTGCCCAGAATTTCTTTGACCTCGTTTTGCCGCAGGATGGCCGCTATCTCCGTGTTCAGGCGGGTGACCACATTGGCGGGCGTTTTGCTGGGGACAAAAAAAGCGTACCAAAGGTCCACGTCAATTTTCTTGACGCCCACTTCTTCAAAAGTGGGCACCTCGGGCGCCACCGGGTGACGTTTGGGGCTGCCCAGTGCCAGCGCGGTGAGCTTGCCGCTTTTGACAAAACCCTGGGCAATGTGCACAGGCAAAAAGCCGACATTGAGCTCGCCCGACAGCAGGTCTTGCGTGTAGCCGGCCGAACCCCGGTAAGGCACATGCAGCATGAACGTATTGGACTCCAGCTTGAACAGCTCCATGGCCATGTGGTGCGGCGTTCCCACGCCGGGTGAGCCGAAACTGATGCTGCCCGGCCGCGCTTTGGCCAGCGTGATCAACTCAGGCAAAGACTTGATACCGGTCTTGGGATTGGCCACCAGCATCAGGGAGCCATAAGCGGCCATAGTGACGGATGAAAAATCTTTGACCGGGTCAAAACTCACGTTTTTGTACATCTGCGAGGCCATCAACATGGTGTTGGCACCCATCAACACCGTATAACCGTCTGGTGTTGATTTGGCCACGGCGTCGGCACCGATATTGCCGCTGGCACCGGGCTGGTTTTGCACCACCACAGACTGCCCCAGGCGCTCGCTCAGGCGCGGCGCGACCACGCGGGCAATGGTGTCCATGCCTGTGCCGGGCGTGAATGGCACGATGATTTTGATGGGCTGGCTGGGAAAGCCGCTCTGAGCCAAAGCCCCCAGGCTGACGCTACCCATCAGGGCAGCAGCCAAGGCTGCCAAATGAGAGAACTTTAAAAGTTTCATTGTTTTGTCTCCAGTCATTTTTAAAGTCACACCGCTCGGCTGGCCGACGGAATTTTGAACAGTCGCTCGGCATTGTCCTGAAAGAAGGCCTTGCGCACCTGCGGCGCCATATCGAGGTTTTCGAGCAAAGCCACTTCATGCGGCGCGTATTGGTAGGGGTAGTCCATGGCGTACAACACGCGGTCCGGCCCCATGAAGTCCTGGGTGAACTTGAGGGCTGCACCCCACGCCACGCCACTGTTGGTGATGTGAAAGTTCTCGCGTAAATAGTCGCTGGGTTTGCGCTTGAGCGGCTGCACACTGGGGTAACGCTGCGACTTGACGGTGGCTGCGTGCATGTAGTCCAGGCGGTAGGCCCAAAACGGCAAGGCCTCTCCCATATGACCCAGAATCACCTGCAATTTGGGGAAGCGGTCAAATACGCCCGAAGTGATCAGTCGCAAAGCATGCAGCCCCGTCTCCACGCCAAATCCGTAAATGGCGCCATCCAGGCCGGCCTCAATGAAATGCTGGATCATGCTGGCCGGCAAGGCGTTCGGATGCAGGTAAATGGGCGTGTCCATCGCCTCGGCCGCTTCAAAGATAGGCCAGAACTTGGTGTCTGACAAATACTCGCCTTGGGTGTGCGAGTTGATCACCACCGAATGCATGCCCAACTGATTCACGCCGCGCTGGATTTCCTTAGCCGCCGCCGCAGGGTCCTGGGGAGCAACGGAAATCATGCCGACCAGACGGTCGGGGTGACGGCGCGTGGCAGCGGCCAGGATGTCATTGGCCACCGGGGCAAAAGCCACCGCGGTGTCTTTGTCCATGATTTGCACGCCCGGTGATGTCAGGCCGATCACCTGCATATCAACGCCAGATTCGTCCATGTGCTGCAGCCGCAAAGCATCGAGATCGGTCAGGCAACGCATGATGTGCTGGGCCCGCTCACTGGGGCTGCTCATGTAAAAGCCCATCAGGTGCTTGAAGCCGACATCTACGTTGTCTTTGGCCAGGATGCGCCTGTAAATCTCCAGCATCTCTGGCGGGGAAAACGCTTCTTCAGTGGCAATTCGCCGGTAGGGCCGGGCAGGCAAAGGCGGGAGGGTGTTGCTCATGGGGAATACCTGCAATTTGATTGAAAGCGCTCAAAAAAGAGCGCCGGACTATTTGCATTCTGGCACAGGCCACAGCCAAGCAGGCAGGCCTGCAACCGAAGCAACTTAGCTTTTGATTTGAGCGTTTTGAATGGCCGCTTGTGCGCGGTTGGCAGACTGGGCCGCTGACTTGTTTTGCACGATCATGCCCAGCAGGCGGGCACCGTGCTCCACAGCAATCGAGCCGTAGGAAACATCGCCGTTGACGAGCGAGTCTTTGTGAAACTCAACACGTTCAGCGGCATAAATGTTGCCATCGACTTTGCCCGCGACCAGCACGCGGTGCGCCGTGATGTCGCCCGTCACCTCGCCGGACGGTCCAATGGCCACGGAGATCTTGTTACCGGGGGCCGTTTCAATGTTGCCCAGCACCTTGCCATCAATGCGCACGCTGTCCAAGAGCACCAGGCGCCCGTAGATGGTGGTGGTGCGGCCGACCAGGGTGTCAAATCTTTCTTGAGTGTCTGCGAAAGCTTTGTTTTTTAATTTTTCAAACATGGCCATGTATTTCTTAAAAATCTCAAGGGGCCTTAACAGGCAAAACAGTCAAGGGGTTGAGCGCCCGGCCCTTGTGAAAGATTTCGTAATGCAGATGCGGCCCGGTGGAGCGGCCGGTGCTGCCGACCTCGCCAAGAACCGATGCAGTGCTGACCTGCATGTCCGGAACAACACTGCGTTTGTGCAAATGGGCATAACGGGTGAGAAAGTCTTCAGCATGCCGGATTTCGACAACATTGCCATAACCTGGGTCCCATTCGGACCGCACAACGACGCCGGGTCCTGATGCCAAAACTTTGGTGCCTATTTCGGCGGCGAAATCGATGCCCTCGTGCATGGCCAAAGCCCCGGTGAAAGGGTCATTGCGTACGCCAAAACCGCTGGTAAAACGGTACTCACTGTTGATGGGCATGCCAATGGGCAAGGCTTGCAGCCATTCGAGGTTGGCTTTCCACTTTTGATCGTAAGAGGCCAATGACTCTCGCACGCCATTGGCGTGCTGAGCAGCCTGCTCGAATTCTGTTTCCAGGGGCTGGCGGAAAAACCCTGTTTTGAAGATCGACATCAAGGTCGGTGAAACGAATGGGCCGCCTTTGGACTCGTCTTTGTTGCTCAGGCTGCTTTTGAGGGCAGCGGGGGTCGCCAGTTCCATGAAGCGGTTTTTCATGGACTCGAGCTTTTTGACGTCTTGAACGTTTTGATCGAGCACGCCCTTGAGTTGGTCCAGGCGCTCACGGTAAACCGCCTCCATGCGCTTTTGCTCCAGCTCAGTGGTCACACCGCCGAGTTTGCGCGCCAGATCAGGGTTGTATTCGACAGCAATGCGAAGCCCCACCCAGTTGAGCAAAAACCCCAAGAGCAGCAAACCAGCGGCCAAGCCCAAGGCCGCAAGCAAAATGTTGCGCGCTGTGATGGAGATTTTTTTAACCTGGCTTGTGGGGCCAGACAGCCACATTAGTTGCATGCGATTCCTGTCAGAGGGAGGACGATCTTAGGGGTTTCAGCCCAAGGCGTCTACCCCAAAAGGGGCGCTTTCAGCCGGCTTAAAGCCGTTTTACAGCCTCAGCATTCCTGTCGCGGAATTCCAACAGCATGTCTTTTATTAACCTAAAGTAGCAAAAGCATCTAAAGCCATTTGCCCTTTCAGCGTGAATCCGGTATGGTTCTGCAAATTCTTTGTAAGCCAAACCGGCTTAGCCTAAGTGTTTAAAACCAAATGACCTTCATCCGACCGCTTGTGCTTGCGATGTGTGTACTGGCTTTGCCTGGCTGCATGAGCTATTCGACGA
>CANIDW010000087.1 GCA_947466165.1 Comamonadaceae bacterium
GATATCGCCCGGGCCATCGTCGACAAAGTGCGCCTACACCCCGACAACCCGGGCCTGCTCAGCCTGCAAGACCTGGCCGCTTACCGCGCCGTTGTGCGTGAACCGCTGTGCCACGATGTTCGGGCACGGTCCCGCGAGTACCGTCTCTGCGGCATGCCGCCACCGAGCTCAGGCGCACTGGCTGTGGGACAGATTCTGGGCATGCTGCAACTCACCGAGCCGGCCGGCGGTTCACCCGCACTGGAGCAAGGAGTGCCGTCTGCGCCCTGGTTACACCGCTATGCCGAAGCCTCGCGCCTGGCCTTTGCCGACCGCGCTCAGTATGTGGCCGACCCTGACTTTGTAGCGCCCCCGGGCGGCAGCTGGCTGAGCCTGCTGGCCCCCGATTACCTGGCCGCGCGTGCCCGCCTGATCGGCCCCACCAGCATGCCAAGCGTGCGCCCGGGCGCGCTGGTCAGCCGCTACGCACCCATGCCGGAGCAACCCGAATACGGCACCAGCCACATCAGCATCGTGGACGGCAGCGGTCATGCGCTGGCCATGACCACCACCATCGAAGACGCTTTTGGTGCGCGCCAGATGGTGCACGGCTTTTTGCTGAACAACGAGCTCACCGATTTCAGCTTTGTACCCGCTGATGCGCAAGGCAAACCCATCGCCAACCGTGTGCAAGGCGGCAAGCGGCCCCGCTCGTCCATGGCGCCCACCCTGGTGTTTGACAAGGCCAGCGGTCAGCTGCTGATGACCGGCGGCAGCCCGGGCGGCGCGCTGATCATTCATTACACCGCCAAGCTGCTTTACGGCACGCTCGAATGGGGTTTGAATGCCCAGCAAGCCATTGACCTGCCCAACTTCGGCGCTCTCAACGGACCTACTTTGCTTGAAGCGCAGCGCTTTCCAGCCGCCACACTGCAAGCGCTGCGTGCGCGCGGCGCCACGGTACAAGAAATTCCCATGACCAGCGGCCTTCAAGCCATCGAAAAAACGCCGGGCGGTTGGTTCGGTGGCGCGGACCCGCGCCGCGAGGGCGTGGTTCGGGGCGACTGAGCCGGCAAGGCCACCGGGCTGGTGGGTGTGATTAAATTGCCATTCACTTTTCACACCCATGGCCATTCCCCAATCATTCATCCAGGAGCTTTTGGCCCGCGCCGACGTGGTGGACATCGTGGGGCGCCATGTTCAGCTGAAAAAAGGTGGCGCCAACTTCATGGGCCTTTGCCCTTTTCACGGGGAAAAGTCGCCGTCCTTTTCGGTCAGCCCGGCCAAACAGTTTTACCACTGCTTTGGTTGCGGCAAAAACGGTAACGCCATCAGCTTCCTGATGGAGCATGCCGGCATGACCTTCATTGAGGCCGTCAAAGACCTGGCGCAGCAGTACGGTCTGCAAGTGCCGGAGGACGACGTCAGCCCGCAGGACCGTGCCCGCGCCGCCCAGATGCGCGAGCAGCAGGCCACGCTGTCCAGCGTGCTCGAAAAAGCCGGCGCTGCCTACATCAAACACCTGAAAAACTCGCCTCGGGCGATTGATTACTTCAAGGGCCGCGGACTGTCGGGCGAGATCGCCCGGACCTTCGGTCTGGGCTATGCGCCCGAGGGCTGGCGCAGCCTGGCCAGCGTTTTCGCCGACTACAACGACCCGCTGCTGGTGGAAAGCGGCCTGGTCATCAGCGGCGAGCCGGGCGAGGAAAACGCCGCCGGCGAAGCCAAACGCTACGACCGCTTTCGCGACCGCGTGATGTTCCCGATCCGTAACGTCAAAGGCGAGTGCATAGGCTTTGGCGGGCGCGTGCTGGGCGACGACAAACCCAAGTACCTGAACTCGCCGGAAACGCCGGTGTTCAGCAAGGGCCGCGAACTCTACGGCCTGTTTGAGGCGCGCAGCGCCTTGCGCGAACACGGCTACGCCCTGGTGACCGAAGGCTACATGGACGTGGTGGCGCTGGCCCAGCTGGGCTTTGCCAATGCCGTGGCCACGCTGGGCACCGCCTGCACTGCCGAGCATGTGCAAAAGCTGTTTCGCTTCACCGACGCGGTGGTCTTCAGCTTTGACGGGGACAGCGCCGGCCGCCGCGCCGCACGCAAGGCGCTGGAAGCCGCCCTGCCCTTTGCCAGCGATGTGCGCAGCGTCAAGTTTTTGTTTTTGCCGGCAGAACACGATCCAGACAGCTACATCCGCGAGCACGGCACCGAGGGCTTTGCCGCCATGGTCAAGCAAGCCGTGCCGCTGAGCCGCTTCATGCTCGAAGCTGCCAGCGAAGCCTGCGACATGCTGACCGCCGAAGGCCGCGCCCACATGGCCAGCAATGCGCGTGGGCTCTGGAGCCTGCTGCCCGACGGCGCGCTCAAGCGTCAGTTGCTCGCCGAGATTGCCGACCAGGTGCAAATTGACAGCCGCGAGTTGCTGCAGCTGTGGCAACCCGCCGCCGGCTACCCGGGCAAAGCACGCGCCAAGCGCAGCATTCCCGAGCATTCAGACGACACCGGCCAGGACCCCGCTTCGTACGGCTTTGTACCCGCCGGCGGCCCGGCACCCGTGCCTTGGGCAGAGCGACAAGGCCGCTACACCCCAGAGTCCAACACCCGAGGGCGCCGGCCGACCGGGCGCGTTTTGCCGGCCAGCCGCGAAGACCGTGTGCTGCGCGCACTGCTGACCGAGCCGCAGGCCTGGGACAAGTTCAGCCCTGAGGAGCATGCGCTGCTGTCCAGCCTGCCGGAACCGCACGGACCCCTGTTTGTCTGGCTGGAGAGTCAATTGCATGAGCACGGCCCCCAACCCTGGGCGGCCTTGCGTGAGGGCCTGCGCGAACACAGCCACGAAAACTATGCGGTCAACCAGTTGGCGCAAATCCCGGAAGGCATAGAGTCCGACTGGAACGAGGTGCGCCACATTCTGGAGCAACTCAGCCGCGCCGCCAGAGACGCCGAAATGCAGGCGCTGGCCTTGCGCGCTCAGAACGACCCGACGGCCATGGCCCGTTACCGCGAACTGTCGGCCCAACAAAAACCCCGCTGAAACGGCCCGGCACAAGGGCTTGAATTTGCCTCAAAAATAGGCAGCAGGGTATAATCCAACTTTACGTTACGGCAAGCGCGACAGCAGCACCTCCGGCACCGGCTCCCCGCACAACGGGCCCTTTTGGGTACAGAGCCAATTTCCCCGCAAGGACTGCACCCCAAATGTTCGCCCAAACAACTTGCCACCATGCCCGGCTTCACCGCTCGGGCATTTTTTGTGCCCCTGCGGGCTCTTGTTGAGATTTTCGGTTTTTCCTGATCGTTCGCTCGCCCGTCATGGGCAAAGCTCAAACGCTCGCCGGTTGAACAGTTGATCTTGCTTGGAGCACCCGCCGTCAGGCGCTTTGTTGTGAAAAGCCTTTTTTGACCCTGGAGAGCTCGCCATGCCTGTTCAAAAGTCTAAGAAATCTGCCAAGCCGTCCGCCAAACCAAAAGCCAAGCCTGCGGCCAAAAGCCCGGTTAAAAAGGCCAATGTGAAAGTGGCGGCCAAGCCAGTCAAGCGGGCATCGCCTGCTGGCAAGCTTGAAAAGTCTAAGAAGGTGGTCATCTCTGTGAAAGCGTCCGGGCGATCTCCCGCACCGGGCAAAGCGCCCGTCAAACCTGTCAAGTCCCCGAAGAAAGTAGTGTCCGTGCCGTCCAAGACCCCTGCCCTAGCGACCAAAGTTGCGACCAAACCCGTCGCTAAACCCGCCGCCAAAACTGCCATAAAACCGGTTGCCAAACCTCCAGTCAAAACTGCAGCCAAACCCCTGGCCAAAGCTGCGGCAAAACCAACAGCTAAAGCTGCAGCTAAACCAGCCGTCAAGACTGCCGCAAAGCCGCTTGCCAAACCTGCCGCTAAACCTGCAAGCAAGGCCGCTACGGCCAAGCCTGCGGACAGCAAAGCCGCTTCGGCCAAGGCCTTGGCCGAAGAGCAAGCCAAGAAAAAACCCGGACGCCCGGCCAAGAACACGGCAGGCGACAGCGCCCCGGCAGTGACGGGGGCCAAACGTGGCCGCAAACCCAAGGCCGGCGCCAAAGCCTTGGGCGATGAGGACATGTCCGACATCGAGGACGACCTGGCGGGTGAACCGGTGCCCGAGTCGGCAGAAAAGGTCAAACCTCTGCGCATGAAGATCAGCAAGGCCAAAGAACGCGCCCTGATGAAAGAGTTCGGCCTCGAAGAGACCGTGCTGTCTGAAGAAGACATGGCCAAGCGCCGCTTGCGCCTGAAAACTCTGATCAAGCTCGGCAAGACGCGCGGCTACCTGACGCACGGCGAGATCTCTGACCACCTGCCCGACAAGCTGGTGGATGCCGAGACGCTCGAAGTCGTGGTCAACATGCTCAATGACATGGACATCGCGGTCTACGAGCAAGCCCCTGACGCCGAAACCCTGCTGATCAACAACACGGGCGCCACTGTCGCCACCGAAGAAGAAGCTGAAGAGCAAGCCGAAGCCGCTTTGTCCACCGTGGACAGCGAGTTCGGCCGCACCACCGACCCGGTGCGCATGTACATGCGTGAAATGGGCACAGTCGAGCTCTTGACGCGGGAAGGTGAGATCGAAATCGCCAAGCGCATTGAGGGCGGCCTCATGCGCATGATGGAAGCCATCTCTGAAAGCCCGGCCACGATTGCCGAAATTCTGCGGCTGGCCGCTGAAATTCGCGAAGGCAAGATAGTCATCTCCACCGTGGTCGACGGTTTTTCCAACCCCAATGAAGCCGACGACTATGTGGCCGAAGAGGACTTCGACGAGTTCGACGAGGAAGACGACGATGACGGCAAAGGCGGCTCCAAAGCGCTGACCAAAAAGCTCGAAGAGCTCAAAAAAGAAGCCCTCACCCGCTTTGACAAGATCGCTCTGTACTTTGAAAAAGTCCACAAGACTTATGACAAAGAAGGTTACGGCTCACCGACTTACCTGAAGTCGCAAAAAATGCTCAGCGACGAGCTGATGACTGTTCGCTTTACCGCCAAGACCATTGAGAAGCTGTGCGATCTGTTGCGCGGTCAGGTGCTTGACGTGCGTAAGAAAGAGCGCGAGCTGCGCCGCATCATCGTAGACAAGTGCGGCATGCCGCAGGAAACCTTCGTCAAGGATTTCCCGCCCAACCTGCTGAACCTGAAATGGGTCGAAAAACAGGTCGCTGCCAACAAGCCTTGGTCCGTGGTGATGGCCCGCAACGTGCCGCCTATTCAGGAACTGCAGACCAAGCTCGCCGAGTTGCAGTCGCGCGTGGTGGTGCCTTTGGGTCATCTCAAAGACATCAACAAGCGCATGAACGAGGGCGAGACCAACTCGCGTGATGCCAAGAAAGAGATGATCGAGGCCAACTTGCGCCTGGTGATCTCGATCGCCAAAAAGTACACCAACCGCGGCCTGCAGTTCCTGGACTTGATCCAGGAGGGCAACATCGGTTTGATGAAAGCAGTTGACAAGTTCGAGTACCGCCGCGGCTACAAGTTCTCGACCTATGCCACCTGGTGGATACGCCAGGCGATCACCCGCTCGATCGCGGACCAGGCACGCACCATCCGCATCCCGGTGCATATGATCGAGACCATCAACAAGATGAACCGCCTGTCGCGCCAGCACTTGCAGGAGTTCGGCTTTGAGCCGGACGCCAGCATACTGGCTGCCAAGATGGAAATTCCCGAAGACAAAATCCGCAAGATCATGAAGATCGCCAAAGAGCCGATCTCCATGGAAACGCCTATCGGTGACGATGATGATTCACACTTGGGTGACTTCATTGAAGACAGCGCCAACACCGCACCGCTGGAAGCGGCGATGCAGGCCGGTCTGCGCGATGTGGTCAAAGACATTCTGGACAGCCTGACACCGCGCGAAGCCAAGGTGCTGCGCATGCGATTCGGTATCGAGATGTCCACCGACCACACGCTGGAAGAAGTCGGCAAGCAGTTTGACGTGACGCGCGAGCGGATTCGCCAGATTGAAGCCAAAGCGCTGCGCAAGTTGAAACACCCCAGCCGCAGCGACAAGCTGCGCAGTTTCATCGACATGCAGTAAGCCCGGCGGCTTGACCCTGGCCCAAGCGCCTGCAGCCCACCCGGGTTGCAGGCGCTTTTTTTGCGTCCGGGCACGGGGTTTCAAGGCACAATTCATCTATCTTTGATTTAGAGTCTGACATGAAAACACTGCGCTACGGTTTTATCGGCTGCGGCATGATGGGCCAGGAGCATTTGCGCAATATCGCGCTCTTACCGGCCAGCGCTGTCACACGCATCTTTGAACCGGACGAGGCCATGGCGGCGCGCGCGATCGCTCTGGCGCCAGGCGCGCAACGCTGCAGCAGCCTGGAGGATGTGGTCACAGCCGAAGACGTGGACTGCCTGGTGATCACCAGTCCCAACTTCCGGCATGCCGAACAGCTCCAGCAGATTGCCCGTTTGCGACCGCTGCCCCTGCTGCTCGAAAAACCAGCCTGCACCAACCTTGAAGACGTGCGCGCCCTGCAAACACTGGCCACACACTACCCGGCACCGATCTGGGTGGCCATGGAGTACCGCTACATGCCGCCCGTGGCGCGCCTGGCCGAAGAAGTTCACTCGCAGGCCAACACCGGGCCGGTGACGCTGCTGAGCATTCGCGAACACCGCTTTCCTTTTTTGGTCAAAGTCGGCGACTGGAACCGCTTTAACCGCTACACGGGCGGCACACTGGTTGAAAAGTGCTGCCACTTCTTTGACCTGATGCGCCACCTCACGCAGAGCGAGCCCGTGCGGATTTATGCATCTGCTTCTGCGCAACACAA
>CANIDW010000088.1 GCA_947466165.1 Comamonadaceae bacterium
CCTCGCGTGACTTCTGGCTGGGCCGGCTGCAAGGCCGGCCGGTTGTGCTGGCCCTGTCACGCATCGGCAAAGTCTCTGCCAGCCTGACGGCATCAGTCCTGATCGGGCACCTGGGCGTCAGCCGCATTGTCTTCACGGGGGTGGCCGGCGGTCTGGCACCCGGCGTGAAAGTCGGCGATGTGGTGGTGGCGCAGGACTTCATTCAGCACGACCTCGACGCCTCGCCCCTGTTTCCGCGTTACGAAGTACCTCTTTACGGGCGCGCACGCTTTGCATGCCAGCCCGCCCTCACGTCCCTGCTCAGCACGGCTGCCAGACAGGCACTCGGGTCAGCCAGCACAGCGGCGATGGGGCTGCCGGCCGGCGCCAAAGTACACAGCGGACTGATTGCCAGCGGCGACTGTTTCGTCTCCAGCGCTGAAGCGTCCCGCGCCTTGCAGTCGGCCTTGCGCTCCGCCGGGCATGAAGCTCTGGCCGTTGAAATGGAAGGCGCCGCCGTGGCTCAGGTCTGCGCCGACTACGACATACCCTTCGCCGCCATGCGCACCATCTCAGACCGCGCCGACGACACAGCCCACATCGACTTCCCCCGTTTCGTGAACGAAGTCGCCAGCCGCTACGCCCTGGCCATCATCAAGCAACTGATGCAAAGCCTGCCCGCCAGCTGAGCGGGCTCAATCAAAGCCGAAGATGGATTCCCGCCTGCGCGGGAATGACAGGAAAATATCTGCCCAACAACACGAACTCTAACCAAGCAAAGGCCGTGGAACCGGCATAGCCGGGCCACAGGCCTTGCCCCCTTCAGGGGGGCTACTCGCGGTGCGTACTAAGGGCGAGTAAGCAAGCGAAGGCCACGGGTCCGGCTCAGCCGGCCCGAATGCCTTGCCCCCTGCAAGGGGGGAGGAGCGCTACACGAAGTGAGCGCTCCACGGGGGTGTACTACTTCAACCAGCCACGCCGGCGGAAATACCACATCGGCACCAGGGCGCTGGCCGTCATCAGGACCAGGGCGTAGGGGTAGCCCATGGCCCAGTCAAGCTCGGGCATGAACTTGAAGTTCATGCCGTACAAGCTGGCGATCAAGGTGGGCGGCAGCAAAGCAACGCTGGCCACTGAAAAGATTTTGATGATCTTGTTCTGGTTGATGTTGATGAAACCGACGGTCGCATCCATCAAAAAGTTGATTTTCTCGAACAAGAAGGCCGTGTGCGAATCGAGCGAATCGATGTCGCGCAAAATCTGCCGGGCATCTTCAAACTGATCGGCGCTGAGCATTTTGCTGCGCATCATGAAGCTGACGGCACGCCGGGTGTCCATCATGTTGCGGCGGATACGGCCACTTAAGTCTTCGTGGCGCGCAATGGCGCCCAGCACTTCACCGGCCATGGCGTCGGTCACATCGCCGGAAAGCACCTTGGCGCTGACTTTTTCCAGGTCGATGTAAATGTTTTCGAGCGTGTCGGCCGAGTACTCGGCGTCGGCGTCAAACAACTTGAGCAGCACTTCTTTAGCGTCTTCGATCAAGCCAAAAGCGCGGCGCGCACGCATGCGCAGCAGCCGGAACACAGGCACATCTTCGTCGTGAATGGAAAATAGCACGCCCTTGCTTTTGAGGTCGCTGTTGACCAGGTTCAAGATGAAGGCCACACGCACCGTGCGGGGCTCGTCCACGTCGGCGATCAAAAAGTCAGAGCGGATGTGCAGCTCGCCGTTGTCTTCTTCGTAAAAACGTGCCGACTCTTCGATGTCCTCGTCCATCACGTCTTCAGGAATCGACAGGCCGTAATACTGTTTGATCCAGCGTTTTTCTTCCGGCGTGGGTGACTCCAGATCAACCCAGATCGGCTGAAACTTAGAGAGCTCCTCCAGGGATTCAATTTCTTCCTGAAACAGCCGCCCGTTGACGAGCGTGAATATATTGAGCATGGCGCTCTCCCATGTGTCTTCTAGGGCCGGCGCGCACGGGCTTGAGAAGGCAAGCCCGCACAAGGCGGGGGGGTTGTGGATGGCGCATCGCTTTCAACCCCCCAGCGCAGCTTTCAGGCTGCGGGATTGAAAGCTAGCAACTAGGACTGCTTTCCAAGGATTTCTCCGTCATGAAACATGTTTTGGATTATGGCACCAGGAGCGCCAGGAGCCCGTAATTATGTTGCGCTGCAGTATTGCAATTGCCAGCCGGCAGGCGCATAGTGAAGCGCAAAGCAAGGTTCCCGTCGGCTACCAGGCATTTTTTGTCCTGGTGGTTTTTTCACAAACCCTTCCCCATGGAAAAGGAGTCTTTATGAACTTGACGATCAGCGGCCATCACCTTGAAGTCACCCCCGCGCTGCGCGGCTACGTGACCAGCAAACTCGATCGCATCACGCGGCACTTTGACCAGGTGGTAGACGTCAAAGTACTTTTGACCATTGACAACATGAAAGAAAAAGAACTTCGCCAAAGAGCCGAGTGCAATGTGCACGTCAAAGGCCGCGACCTGTTTGCCGAAAGCTCTCACGCCGATCTCTATGCCGCCGTTGATGAGCTGGCTGACAAGCTGGACCGCCAGGTGGGCCGCTACAAAGACAAAACCCATAATCACCATCACCTGGCCGCCAAGTACCAGGCCTGAGCCTCGCACCCCAACACCCCCGGCCGCCTTAGCAGGCGGCTTTTTTATGCCCCGGAACCAGCTAGGGCTAGCGCGAGTGCATAATTCGGCGACTTAAAGATCGTTATGAACCGTCTTTCGCAAATATTGCCCTCAGCCCAAGTCCTGGTTGCCGTCGACGCAGCCAGTAAGAAACGCGCGTTCGAAGACGCCGGCTTGCTGTTCGAAAACCTGCATGGCCTGAACCGCTCACTGGTCACTGACAGCTTGTTTGCGCGCGAGCGTCTGGGCTCGACCGGGCTCGGTCATGGGGTGGCCATTCCGCATGGCCGCATCAAGGGTTTGAAGGCCCCGATGGCGGCGGTCTTTCAACTCGCCAATCCCATCGGTTTTGATGCGCCCGACGAGCAGGCCGTCGGCTTGCTGATCTTCTTGCTGGTGCCGGAGGCGGCAACCCAAAAGCACCTTGAGATTCTGTCGGAAATTGCCGAAATGCTCAGCGACAGCAACCTGCGCGAAAACCTCAAACTCAGCCAGGACGCCGGCGCACTGCACCAGTTGATCGCCTCCTGGCTGTCCTCCCAAGTGACCACCTGATGCGGGCCAGCCCGAGACCGGCATGAAGCCCACCGTTGTCAGCGCTGATGTCCTGTTCGAGGACCACCGCAGCGTCCTGAAATGGCAATGGGTTGCCGGCCTGGGGGCCTCTGAACGCCGCTTCGATGAGGTCGCCGTGCGGGCAGCCCGCTCTGGCGCCGATCTGGTGGGCTACCTCAATTACATTCATCCTTACCGGGTGCAGATTCTGGGTGAGCGCGAAGTCGCCTACCTGAACAATGGCAGCGCCGAAGACTGCGTCCGGCGTATTTCACGCATCATCACGCTCGAACCCCCGGTGCTGGTGGTGGCCGACGGTCAGACTGCGCCCGACACCCTGGTCTCACTGTGCGAGCGGGCGCAGTTGCCCATTTTTTCCACACCCGAATCAGCCGCGTTTGTGATCGATGTGCTCAGGGCCTACCTGTCCAAGCACTTTGCAGACAGAACGACCATGCACGGCGTGTTCATGGACATTCTGGGCATGGGCGTGATGATCACCGGCGAGTCCGGTCTGGGCAAAAGCGAGCTCGGTCTGGAACTGATTTCACGCGGCCACGGGCTGGTGGCCGATGACGCGGTAGATCTGTTTCGCATCAACCAGACCACCATAGAAGGCCGCTGCCCCGAACTGCTGCAAAACCTGCTGGAAGTGCGCGGTATCGGCCTGCTTGACATCAAGGCCATCTTTGGCGAGACCGCTGTGCGCCGCAAAATGCGCATCAAATTGATCGTGCACCTGGTTCGCCGCGAAACGCTGGAGCGCGAGTACGAGCGCATCCCTTACGAGCCCCTGACCCAGGATTTACTGGGCATACCGGTGCGCAAAGTGATTATTCAGGTCGAAGCCGGTCGCAACATCGCGGTGCTGGTCGAGGCCGCCGTGCGCAACGCCATCTTGCAATTGAGGGGCATCAACACTTACCAGGACTTTGTGGAGCGCCACCACAAGGCGATGGAAAAAGGCGACTGAGCGCGCGGGCCTGAAGGATCAAGCGGGGTGTCGCAGCGCCGGCCGGTGGGCGCAATCGGTCTTGGTGCAATTGGCGTAAATCGACAGCGAATGGTCGGCGATGGAGAAGCCCTTGGTTTTGGCCACGGCGCTTTGACGCTTTTCGATCTCAGCGTCGTAAAACTCCTCAACCCGACCGCAATCCAGACAAACCAGATGGTCGTGATGCTGGCCTTCATTGATCTCGTAGACCGCCTTGCCCGACTCGAAGTTGCTGCGGTTGAGCAGTCCGGCCTGCTCGAACTGGGTCAAGACCCGGTAAACCGTGGCCAGCCCGATGTCCGAGCGGTCTTCAAGCAACACCCGGAAAACATCTTCGGCCGTCATGTGGCGCTGTTTGCCGGCCTGGAAGATTTCGAGAATCTTCAGCCGGGGCAGCGTGGCCTTCAGGCCCGTGCTCTTCAACTCGTCGATGTTGCTCATGGATTTTCTCGGGAATTCAGGAGGATGGCCGGTGCCGGCAGAGGGTGATTTTGCCTCGTGGCGGGCAGCACCCAGCCGCTACAATGACCGATCATATCGCTACACCTCCCACCATGCCTGCAAACACTCGCTACCCACTTCTGGCCGGTTTGATTATTGCCACCTGCGTGGTGCTAACGGGTTGTGCCCGCACCGCCGCCATCAGCGCCAAGCTCAGCGAGATCCCACTCAACCCTTCGGGCTGGATCACGCCTTATCGCAGTGACGTGGTTCAGGGCAATTTTTTGTCCAGTGAGCAAGTCGCCCTGCTGCGCCCCGGAATGAGCCGCACCGATGTGCGTAACGTGCTGGGCACGCCACTGGTGTCCAGTCTTTTTCATGCCGACCGCTGGGACTATGTGTTCACCCTCAAGCGCCAAGGTGCAGCTAACCAGTCATTTCGCTACACCGTCTATTTCAGTGGCGAAGCCCTGGCGCGTTTTGAAGGCGATGCCATGCCCTCCGAGGCCGAGTTCATAGCCAGGCTCGACAAGCGCAGCAACCCCGGCAAAATCCCGCCTCTGGAAGCCACGCCGGCGCAACTGGAGGCCGCAAGCAAAGCGGCGGCCAAGTCAACCAGCACCGCCAGTGCAAGCGTGCCGGCCAGCGTCACCCCTGCAGCTGCGGGCAGTTACCCCCCCCTTGAAAGCCCGCGCCAGTGAACGCGGTCAAGCCACACACCGGTCCGGCGCCGCTTGGCATCGCCATCGCTGGTGCCACCGGCCGCATGGGGCAAATGCTGATCGAATCGGTGCGCGCATCGGATGACTTGCGACTGACGGGCGCGCTTGATCGCCCGGACAGCCCGGCTCTGGGCCAGGATGCGGCCTACCCGGGACACAGCGCAGGCGTGTGCGTCACAGCCGACCTGCGCCAGGGCCTGAACGGCGCCCAGGTGCTGATTGATTTCACCCGTCCCGAAGGGACCCTGACGCATTTGAAGCTTTGCCGGGAACTCGGCGTGCATGCCGTCATCGGCACCACGGGCTTCAGCGACGCGGAAAAAGCCGAGATAGCCGCCATCGCCAAGGACATCGCCATCGTCATGGCCCCCAACATGAGCGTGGGCGTGAACGTCACGCTCAAGCTGCTGGAAATGGCCGCCAAGGCACTGTCCACCGGCTACGACATCGAGATCATCGAGGCCCATCACCGCCACAAAGTCGATGCACCCTCAGGCACCGCGCTCAAAATGGGTGAAGTGATTGCCGGCGCCCTGGGGCGGGATATCAAAGACTGTGCGGTGTATGCGCGCGAAGGCGTCACCGGCGAGCGTGATCCGTCGAGCATCGGCTTTGCCACCATTCGCGGCGGTGACATCGTGGGCGACCACACTGTGCTGTTTGCCGGCACCGGTGAGCGCATTGAAATCACCCACAAGTCTTCCAGCCGTGCCACCTATGCGCAAGGCAGCTTGCGTGCCGCACGTTTTCTGGCGCAGCAGCACCACGGTTTGTTTGACATGTTCGATGTACTCCAGCTGAAATGATTCAGCGCTCCACCAACTTGCGGAAACTTTGACATGACCGGTCTCGAAAATTCTTTACAAGGCGACGCTGTCAGCTGGTTGGTTGGCGTGCTGCTGCTCATCATGTCGGTTGCCAGCTGGGTGCTGATCTTGTGGAAAAGCTGGCTCTTGCTGCGCGCCAGCCGTGATGTCAGCCGCAGCACTGCCGCGTTCTGGCAATCTGCGTCGCTGGCTGATGCCGGCCAGCGGCTGCAGGCCTTTGACAGAGAGTCCCTGGTGCTGCCCTTGATCGCGGCCACCCGTCTTTCAGCCAGCAACACGCTGGCCGGCGCAGGCGAGCGCGGCCAGCAGCTGACCCGCGTGCTACGCGACGCTCTTGAGCAGGTGCTGCGCAAGTTGCAGTATGGTCAGATCGTGCTGGCCACTGTAGGAGCTATCGCACCCTTTGTCGGACTGCTGGGCACGGTATGGGGCATCTACCAGGCGCTGATCGGCATGGCTTCGGCCGGCCAGATCACGATTGAGCGCATTGCCGGCCCGGTGGGCGAAGCGCTGGTCATGACAGCCGCGGGGCTGGCAGTGGCTATTCCGGCCG
>CANIDW010000089.1 GCA_947466165.1 Comamonadaceae bacterium
GCGGGCGCTGAGCCACTGCATGGCCAGGCCAATTCGACCCAGCTGCGTACGGATTTCAGCCCAGGGCAGCTTTTTGGCAAAAGTCAAAATGCGTTGCATGCGCAGCTTTCGTTAGGGAAAACAAGGGCCTGGGCCGGGTGGCAGATACACTTTCTACCATAAGAGGCTCAGCCGCAGCCTTGTTTCACACACTTTGAAGCGCCGCAGCCCATGCCTGACCCAACTGCTCCCACCGACCCGTACGCCGCCGAATTCCTGCCCCCCGAGGTGTTTGACGAGCTGGATGCCATCCTCGACGAATTGCGCACGCGTTACGACGAAACCCCGCAGTGGGAGTTTTGCGAAGGCTTCATGGCCGCCCTGATCTGCGGCCGTCGGCCCATGCCCGCCAGCGAATACCTGCCCGTGCTGCTGGGCCTGAGCGACGCTGAAAGCCCGGGCAGCGATGGCGAAGTCGAAGGCGCTTTTGCCGGCGACGCGCAACGCGAGCGCTTCATGGCGCTGTGGAACGCCCGCTGGTCCGAAGTGTCCACCGCGCTGGACGCCGAGTGCAAAACCCTGGAAGACGAGGACTGCTACCACCCCGAGGTGATGGACGTGCGCGCCGCCGTGGCCGAACTGCCGCCTGAAGAGCAAGCCAACTTCAAAACCGAGGAACTGCCTGCCTTTGCCCAGGTGTGGGCGCTGGGCTTCATGTTTGCGGTGGAAAGCTGGCCCGAGGACTGGGCCGCCCCGCGCGACAAGGACGCCGCCAAATGGCTGGACGACGCGCTCCTGGCGGTGGTCGCCATCACCGAAGACGACGAAGGTAGGCCCGAAGTTTCACCCCTGATGGAAGACGGCCCGCCCAGCACCAGCGTGGCCCGACTGAACGCCTTTGGCGACGCCATCTGGGCGGTGTATGACCTGCGCGAACTCTGGCGCACTCTGGGTCCGCGTGTGGACACGGTGCGCAAAGAGCCCGCCCCCGGGCGCAACGACGAATGCCCTTGCGGCAGCGGCAAGAAATACAAGAAGTGCCACGGCGCAGGCTGAACAGCCGTAAGTCATGGATCCCCGCATTCGCGAGGATGACGGGAACTGGTGTCATTCCCACCGCATCCGTCATTCCTGCGTAGGCAGGAATCCATCCCCCTGCCCCTTTGTCTTAGCCGAAAAACTTCAGCAGCGCCGCCGTCGTCTCCTCAGGCAGCTCTTCCGGGATGAAATGGCCCGCCGGCATAGTCTGGCCTGAGACAGCACCTCTGCACTGAGCACGCCATAGCGCCAGCGGTTCAAACATGCGGTGCACCACGCCGCGTTCGCCCCACAGCACCAGAAGGTCGCAGCGAATCTGCTCGCTGCGCGCGCGGCTGTCGCGGTCGTGCTCGAGGTCAATTCCGGCGCTGGCCCGGTAGTCTTCGCAGGCGGCGTGAATCGCCTCTGGCGTGCAAAAGCTGCGCTCGTAGTCGGCCAATGCCTGCGGCTCGATGTAGCCCAGGCCCTGGCTGCCCCAGCCGCCCAACTTGGCGTGCAAATAGGCTTTGGCGGTTTCGGGGTGCCTGGCGCCCATCATGATCTCGGGCACCGGCGCTGGCTGCAGCATGTGAAACCAGTGGTAATAAGCGCGGGCAAACTCCATGTAGGGCACGCGCAGGCTGCGGCCTTCGTACATGTCCAGGGTGGGCGCGATGTCGATCACGCACAGCCGTGTCACACGCGGCGCATGGTCCAGCGCCAGCCGGTGCGCCACGCGCCCACCTCTGTCATGGCCGCAAACGCCAAACTCGGACACGCCCAGCGCATCCATCACCGCCACCGCGTCTTGCGCCAGGTTGCGTTTGCTGTAGTTGCTGTGGTCGCTCAGGCCGGCTTGTTTAGACGAATCGCCATAGCCCCGCAAATCCGGCATGACCAGAAAAAAATGCGGCGCCAGCAGGCGCGCCACGCGTTGCCACATCACATGACTTTGCGGAAAGCCGTGCAAGAGCAGCAGCGCCCGCTTAGGCGGCTCGCCCGGCACACGCAGCGAAAACCGCGCATGAATGCGTGCGCCATTGACTTCAAAGGTGCGCTGCTCAAATCCGTCAAACCAGGCCATCATGGTCTCCTCAGGGTGCGATGGTTTGTTGCACCCATTGCAAAATTTGGGCGGTGGCCACTTCAGGTGTGTCTTTGTGCCCGGCGGTCACCACCAGGTAGCGGCTGCGCGGGTGAGGCGGCGCTTTGGCATAGGCGAAATTTTCACCCGCTGCAAACAGCGGGTCGGTGTTGCCAATGACCCAAAGAAAGGGTACGGCTTGCTTGAAGCGCGCCGCCGTGGCGGGCATGTGACCCCAGCCGTCCGGCTCAAAATAGCTCAGCAAAATCTGGGCGGGCAAGTTGAAGTCGCGCCGCTGACCCTGGTTCATGTCATTGAGTTTGACTTTTTCGTCTGCCCGGCCGCCGGCGACGGCAGCACGGGCTTCATTCACGGCGCTGCGGACCATGCCGGATTCGAACATGTAACGGGGCGAATGACCCGGCGCCATGGCGATGACGCCGTCGGCGTCACCCATTTCAGCCATGTAGGCCAGGGCGGCGTTGGCGCCAAAGCTGTGGCCGGCCAGCAGAACACGGCGGTAACCCTGGGCACGAAAAGTCTTGATTTGCGCGCTGATTTCCTGCAATGCGGCAGGGTAACCGGCGTCATAAGCGCGCCGGCCGGACCAGGGCATCTCTATCGATTTGGCCTCACAGGCGGGCGCCATCGCGCGGGCAAAGCCATCGAGAAAGCGCGGCCCGCCCCATTTGCCGTGCATGACGATCATGGCGCAGGGCTTGCCATCGGCGGGTGTCTGCGCCAGAGCGGGCGACAGGCCGCCCATGAGCAGGCCGGACAGCAGGGTCAACAGGGCCAATGGGTAATTTTTCATGATCTTGGGGTTCTTTCCTTGCGGGCTTTTATCATCGGGCATCAGCAGTGCCGGCTGCGCCGTACTGCATCAACTTTTACCCAAGGATAACCATGCCCACCTACCACATTGAAATGTTTGAAGGCCGCACCCCGGAGCAAAAGAAAAAACTGGTGGCGGAAGTCACCCGCGTCACGGTGGAAGTACTGGGGGGCTCTGCCGAGTCGGTGGACATCATCATTCACGAGGTCCAACGTGACAACTGGGCCACCGGGGGCAAGCTGTGGTCTGAGCCGCGCAGCTGACTAGCGGACCGGCGGCGTAACCAGCGCAGCTTCCAGCGCGCCAACAAACATGGCCGCCACGTCAAAACCCGTCTGGTCAAAGATTTCCTGAAAGCAGGTCGGGCTGGTCACATTGATCTCGGTGATGCAGTCGCCGATCACGTCAATGCCGGCCAGCAAGAGGCCGCGCGCCGCCAGCACCGGGCCGACGGCTTCGGCGATCTCGCGGTCACGCGCAGACAGTGCTTGCGCCACGCCCAGGCCGCCTGCAGCCAGGTTGCCGCGCACTTCATTGCCCTGCGGAATGCGCGCCAGACAAAAAGGCACAGGTTTGCCGCCAATCACCAGCACGCGCTTGTCGCCCTGGGCGATCTCGGATAAAAACTTTTGCACCATCACGCTTTGTGCGCCGTCTTTGTTCAGCGTCTCGATGATGCTGCCCAGGTTCATGCCATCGGCCTTGACGCGAAAGATGCCCATGCCGCCCATGCCGTCCAGCGGCTTCAAGATGATGTCCTGGTGCTCGGCATGAAAGCGCTTGATGTCTTCCGCGTCACGCGTGACCAGCGTCGGGCCGATGAACTGCGCAAACTCCATGACGGCAAGTTTTTCAGGGTGATCGCGCAGCGCGCGCGGCCGGTTGAAAACACGGGCGCCTTCGCGCTCGGCTTGTTCCAGCAAATGCGTGCTGTAGAAATACTCGCTGTCAAAAGGCGGGTCTTTGCGCATGATGACCGCGCCAAAGTCTTTGAGTGCCTGCGGCCGTTCGTCGGGCTTGTGCTGCCTGGCAGTGAACCAATGGGCGGTGTCGCCGGTCAATTGGATGTCGCGCACAAAGGCCGTGACCGGCGCGCCGCGCTGCCACATGATGTCTTTGGGCTCGCAGACGCTGATGCTGTGGCCGCGCCGCTGGGCCTCACGCATCATGACAAAGGTGGTGTCCTTGTGAATTTTGAAGGACTCGAGCGGGTCAGCGACGAAAAGAATATTCATGGCTGGATTTTGGCAGGTCGCCGGCCCCGCCCTCAGATCTCGATCTTCGAGCCCAGTTCCACCACCGAGTTGTTGGGCAGTTTCAGGAAGTCGGCTGCGCCGCTGGCGTTGTGGTGCATTTGGGCGAACAGCTTTTCGCGCCAGGTGGCCATGCCGCCGCCTATGGTCGGGATCACGGTGTCGCGTGACAAAAAGTAACTGGTGGTCATGCTTTCCAACTCGCAGCCCCGGTCTTTGAGGTTTTCCAGTGCTTTGGGCACATTGGGGTCGTTCTTGAAGCCGTAATGCAAAACCACTTGCCAGCAGTTATGACCCAGCGACTCGATCTCCAGCCGCTTTTCTAAGCCGATCCAGGGCACTTCGTGGTTTTGCACTGTGACAAACAGGTTTTGCGCGTGCAGCACCTTGTTGTGTTTGAGGTTGTGAAGCAGTGCGTTGGGGACTGTGCCGCTTTCGGCTGTCAGAAAAACAGCCGTGCCATCGACCCGGGCTGGCGGGCTGATGAACACAGACTCCAAAAAAGACGGCAGGTCAATGGCGTCCGAGCGCAGCTTGCTGTTGAGCAGTTCGCGGCCTTTTTTCCAGGTGATCATCAGCGTGAAAATAGCGGCGCCAATGACCAGCGGAAACCAGCCGCCGGCAAACAGCTTCATCATGTTGGAGGCAAAGAAGGCAAAGTCCACCACAAAGAAAATGCCGGTGGATGCCAGACACAGCGACAGCGGGTACTTCCAGCCGTAGCGGACCACGTAAAAGGTCAGCACGGTGGTGATCAGCATGTCGGTACACACCGCAATGCCGTAGGCCGCTGCCAGGTTGCTGGACGAGCGAAACAGCAGCACCGCCAGCACGATAGTGACAAACAGGCCCCAGTTGACCAGGGGCATGTAGATCTGGCCGGTGTCACGCACGCTGGTGTGCTGGATGTTCAGGCGCGGCAGGTAACCGAGCTGTATCACTTGTTTGGTCACGCTGAAAGCACCCGTGATCAGCGCTTGCGAGGCGATCACTGTGGCCATGGTCGCCAGCAGCACCAGAGGTACCAGAGCCCATTCGGGCGCCATCAGGAAAAACGGATTTTTAACAGCTTCAGGGTTTTTCAGCAGCAAGGCACCCTGGCCAAAATAGTTCAGCGTCAGCGACGGCATGACCACTGAGAACCAGGCCAGGCGGATCGGTTTTTTGCCGAAGTGGCCCAGGTCGGCGTAAAGCGCCTCGGCGCCGGTCACGCACAGCACCACAGCGCCCAAAATAATGAAGGTGGTCCCGGGGTTGGTCCACATGAATGTCAGCGCGTAATGCGGGCTGACAGCTTGCAGGATGGCCGGGTAAGTGATGATTTGCGAAACACCCAGCAAGGCCAGCACGCCAAACCACACCAGCGTGATGGGCCCGAAGAACTTGCCGATGCCGGCCGTTCCGCGTCTTTGCACGGCAAACAGGCCAAACAAAATGATCAGCGTCGCCGGGATCACATAGCTTTTGAAGGCCGGCGAAATCACTTCCAGCCCTTCGACCGCTGACAACACAGAAATAGCCGGTGTGATGACGCCATCGCCATAAAAGAGGGAGGTGCCAAAAATGCCGATGAGCAAGAGCACGCGCCGCAGGCGGGGCTTGTCTTTGACCGCCTGTGAAGCCAGCGCCAGCATGGCCACCAGGCCGCCCTCGCCGTTGTTGTCTGCGCGTAGCACCAGCAGCACGTACTTGATCGAGACGATCAGCGTCAGCGTCCAGAAAAAGATGGACAAGATGCCGTAGACATTGGCTGGAATAAATTCGACATGCCCGGAGCCGAAGACTTCCTTGATGGCATACAGAACACTGGTGCCGATGTCGCCGTAGACGACACCGATAGCGCCCAGGGTGAGCGCTGTGAGGGATGTTTTTGAGCTTGTCACAAAAAATTCCCCTGTTAGCGTATGTCGCTTCTGGGGGAATGGCTGTATTGAGGTTGGCTATTTTGCGCCTGAGCCGCAACTGTGCAAGCCGCTCTAGCCGAAGCGGACTCAAAAAACAGGGTTTTGTTGCAATGCAGCAACTGAAGGCGCCGCCGCAGGCCTTTTGCCGTCCGGCCCCCTGCGACCCTTACCAAAAAGGCCTCAGTCGTAGACCTCGGCCAGCGGATCGGTGCCTTCGAGCTCGTAACTGGCGGCCAGCATGGCCAGGCGGGCGATCACGCCGTACATGTAAAAGCGGTTCGGGCTGCTGGAGCCGGGCTTGCGGCCGGGCTGGGGCAGGCGGGAGCTGTCGGCAAAAGCCAGAGGCACAAAGCTGGCGCCGGGGGCATTCAGGCTTTCATCGACTGCACGCTCTGCATGCACCCGGTAAAAACCGCCCACCACAAAGCGGTCCATCATGTAGACAACCGGCTCGGCCACCGCATCATTGACGCGCTCATTGGTCAGCACGCCCTCCTGGATGATCACCTCGGTGAGTGTCAGCCCCTCTTGGGCTTTGATATTTTGCAGGTCCAGGTCTTTGACATCGCGTACCGTCATGATGCCCATGCCGCAATTTCCGTTGTCTGCTTTGACAATTACAAAAGGCTTGTTGTTGATGCCGTAC
>CANIDW010000090.1 GCA_947466165.1 Comamonadaceae bacterium
AGACTTCGCAGCAGCCCTGGCCTCCTGCCGGCGCGAAGCCATCAACAGCTTTGGTGACGATGCGGTGCTGGTTGAAAAATACGCGCAGCGCCCGCGCCACATCGAGATTCAAGTCTTTGGCGACACCCAGGGGAATTACGTTTACCTGTTCGAGCGCGACTGCTCGGTGCAGCGGCGCCATCAGAAAGTGCTTGAAGAAGCCCCCGCCCCCGGCATGACAGAAGCCCTGCGCCGCGAGATGGGCGAAGCGGCCGTAGCCGCTGCGCGCGCTGTCAATTACGTGGGCGCCGGTACGGTGGAATTCATCGTCGAGCAGCTCGATGGAAAGATGAATTTTTTCTTTATGGAGATGAATACGCGATTACAGGTCGAGCATCCTGTGACGGAAGCCATCACCGGCCTTGACTTGGTCGAGTGGCAGTTCCGCGTGGCGGCCGGCCAGCCGCTGCCGCTCAAGCAAGCGCAGTTGAAAATCCACGGCCACGCCATCGAAGCGCGCATCTGCTCTGAAAACCCGGACAAGCAATTTCTGCCCGCCACCGGCACGCTGCAGGTTTACCGCCAACCGGCCTGCACGCGCTTTGAGCGCGCAGACGGCGGTGTGCGCATTGACGACGGGGTGCGCGAGGGCGATGCGATCTCGCCCTACTACGACTCGATGGTGGCCAAGCTGATCGTGCACGGCGACACGCGCGAAGATGCGCTGGCGCGCATGGACCAGGCGCTGGGCGAATTCCATATCGTCGGTCTGAAGACCAATGTGCAGTTTTTGCGGCATGTGGTGGCCAGTGCGTCCTTCGCCAAAGCCGATCTGGACACCGCGCTGATTCAGCGCGAAGCGGCGGTTCTTTTTGAGCAAGAAAAAATCGGTGCGCCGATGGCGATGGCGGGCGCTATTGCGTTCACGCTGCAGCAAGAAAAAGCACTGGAAACGGCTGACCCTTTCAGTCGCCGAGACGGCTGGCGTTCGCACGGGCCGGTCAGCCGGTCTTTTGAGTTTGAATTTCATGGCCAGCCGCACAAGGCGCAGCTGACTTACCAGCATGATGGCAGCCTGCAACTGGTGCTGAACGGCCAGCTCTTGAGTCTGCACATCAAGCCCGCAGCAGACGGTTTGCTGGTCACACTCAACGGTCAGCGCGCCCACTTGCAGGTCTACCGGCTGGGCGAACAGGTTTATCTATTTGGCGCCGGCGGCGCCACGCAGATCACCGTGATCGACCTGCTGGCACATGCCGGCGTAGCGCAGCACGAGGCAGGCCGGCTGACGGCGCCCATGCCGGGCAAGGTGCTGTCTTTTGCGGTGCAGGCCGGCGACAAGGTCAGCCGGGGCCAGGCCCTGGCCGTCATGGAAGCCATGAAGATGGAGCACACGATTGCCGCGCCGGCCGACGGTGTGGTGGCTGAAATCCTTTTCGCACCCGGCGACCAGGTGCAAGAGGGCGCCGAGTTGCTGCGTCTGCAAGCAGAGCCACCCGGCGGGCGTGGCAAATCCTGATCAGGGATACTCAAGTTCATGCAAATACCTCAACGTGTTCAACTCATCGACGTCGGCCCTCGCGATGGCCTGCAAAATGAAAAATCGCCTGTGCCTGCTGCCGTCAAAATTGAGCTGGTGCATCGCCTGCAGGCTGCCGGCCTGACGGAGATCGAGGTCACCAGTTTTGTGTCGCCCAAGTGGGTGCCGCAAATGGCCGACAACGCCGAAGTGATGGCCGGCATCCAGCGCCAGGCGGGTGTGCGTTACTCGGTCCTCACGCCTAACCAGATCGGTTTTGAGGCGGCGCTCAAGTCCAGGCCCGACGAGATCGTGGTCTTTGGTGCAGCCAGTGAAGCTTTCAGCCGCAAAAACATCAACTGCTCGATTGCAGAAAGCATGGAGCGCTTTGCCCCGGTGGTGCAAGCTGCGCTGGCTGCGGGCATTGCGGTGCGTGGCGCGATGAGCTGCGCCGTCGGTTGTCCTTACGAAGGCGATGTTTCACCTGCCAGCGTGTCCTACCTTGCCGGTTTGATGAAGCAGATTGGTGTGCAGCGCGTGGACATGGCCGATACCATCGGCGTGGGCACGCCCTTGAAGGTGCAAAAAGCCATAGAAGCCACGCTCAAGCACTTTGCGCCCGCGCAGATCTGCGGTCACTTTCATGACACCTACGGCCAAGCCCTGGCCAACACCTTGGCGGCCCTGGACATGGGCGTCTGGAACTTTCAGTCCTCAGTGGCCGGGCTGGGTGGTTGCCCTTACGCCAAAGGCGCCACCGGCAATGTGGCCACCGAAGATGTGGTCTACATGCTTCACGGCATGGGCATCAACACTGGCATCGACCTGGACAAGCTGGTGGATGCAGGCAAGTTCATCAGCGACTTTCTGGGCCGTCCGAGCGGCTCACGCGTGGCCACCGCTATTCTCAGCAAGCGAGCGGGTTGATGAGAGTTTTTCCGCAGGGCCGCCCCAAGGAAAAATGCGCCCCCTCGGGGGGCAGCGCAGTACGCGAAGCGACAAGCGTGGGGGCTTCTTGTGTGCGGCGCTGAGTTGCAGGCCTTGCCCGAGGGTGTTCAGCGCGTGGCGGTTTTTTTGCAGCAGCGCGGCCACGCACACATGCCGCTGATGTTGGGTGATGCGGCGCGCACAGCGCAGCAGGCGGCCGACGGTTTGGGCGTGCTGCCGGGGCAGATTGCCAAGAGCATCGTGTTCAGACGCAAAGCCGATGACATGGCCGTGATGGTGGTGACTTCGGGCGACCAGCGCGTGGACGAAAAAAAACTTGAAGCCTTGGTCTGCGCCGATGGCAAGCGCCTGGGCCGCGCCGACGCGGCCTTCGTCAAGGCGAGAACGGGTTTCAGCATAGGCGGCGTCTCGCCGCTGGCCCATGCCGGCGAAGTGCTTCTGGTACTGGACCAATCTCTGCGGCGTTTTGACACGGTATGGGCTGCGGCCGGCCATCCGAACGCGGTGTTCCAGCTCAGCCCGCAGGCTTTGGCACAGCTAACCGCTGCGCCCTGGGTCGATGTCGCTGAGTCGCCCATGCCATTGAACGGTCTCCCGGCGCCAGAGCCAAGCCCGCAGCAGGCGGCCTTGGCGCACCTGCGTGCCCTCGCTGCCGCCATCAGTGACAGCGGTGAGGTGCCCTCGCCGTGCATCTCTGTGTGTCAGATCGACAGCGCTTCGGGCCGCTGCGAAGGCTGCTACAGAACGCTGGAAGAAATCGCCGCTTGGAGCGCGGCAGGGCCACAGCGCAAACGCGCTATCTGGCGGGCGATAGCGCAGCGACTGCCGGCCGCTTGAGCTTTTAATGAGCGTCTCATGAAGGTCTCATGAGCGCCTATCATTCCGGAAAATCCTCTTATTTTTGCCTGCCTGTCTGAAAGACTCTTATGTCCGGCCTCAAGCACATCACCTTTTACCTGGACTTTATTTCGCCCTATGCCTACCTGGCCTTTGAGCGTTTGCCAAGGGCGCTGGAAGGGCTGAGCTACAGCGTGGACTACCAGCCCGTGCTGTTTGCCGGCATCTTGCAACACCACGGCCAACTGGGCCCCGCTGAAATTGAGGGCAAGCGTGACTGGACTTACCGGCAGGTGCAGTGGCTGGCCGGGCAGCAGGCAACGCCCCTTGACATGCCGGCGGCGCACCCTTTCAACCCACTGGCGCTGCTGCGGCTGGCGCTGGCCTGCGGTGAAAAGGGTCAAGTCAACCGCTATGTGTGCGAGACCATTTTTCGCCATGTCTGGCTTGGCGGACAGGATGCCGCAGACGCAACGCGCCTGGCGACTTTGCGCGCGCAGTTGGCGCCGGCGCAAGACCCGGGCAGCGATGCGGTGAAAGCGCAACTCAAAACCAATACCAGCTTGGCGATTGCCGCCGGCGTTTTCGGCGTGCCGGTCATGCGGGTGGAGGACAAAGTTTTCTGGGGCCTGGACGCGCTGCCCATGCTGCGCGACTACCTTTCGGGCGGTGCCTGGTTTGCGGCCGGACATTGGGATGCGGCTGGCAAAGTGCCTGTCGGCATGGCGCGTCCTGCGTCTGCCCCCGCTTTTAAAACCCCGTAATTACCCTAGGAAATTTGCCCTAAGCGCCCAAATACCATCATGCGAAAAAGTTTTAAGGGTTAACCCGCAAGTCGAGATTTCCCATCGTAGGGTTGTCAGGAAACAGTCAGGACTGATGAACACAGTGCCGGTGATTGAGATTTCAATCAGAAGGTTTTGCTGCCTATGTTGCTGGCCATGGTGATTTTGAAAAGCTTGGTGGAGTTGTCCCTGATGTTCATCGTCGGGCGCTTCATTCTGGGCTTGCTGGCCGGCTCCAAACGCCAGACCAATGTCTTTTGGCAGCTGCTGGATGTAGCGTCCAAACCGGCGCTCTGGCTGACGCGCCGCGTCAGCCCCAGGCTGATCCTGGACCAACATATTCCGCTGGCCGCCGCAAGTTGGCTCATCATTGCCTGGGTGCTGGTGGCCATGGCCAAAATCGACATTTGCCTGCAAGCTGGAGCTTCTGCATGTCAATGAATGCCCAAACCATGCCGCCGGCCGGTCCTGGCATGAGCCGTCTAGAGTTGTTCTTGCAGCACTGGCGCGCCAAGATTCTGCTGTTTGTCGGCCTGCGGGCCTTCGCCAGGAGCGTGTTTGAGGCGATTTTGCAAAAGCAGCCCAATGACTTGCTGGCCCTCAACAGCATGGCTTATGACGCCATGCAAGACGGCCATATGTTGCAGGCGCTGAGTTATTTTGAGAGTGCCCGCGCACTGTCACAAGACAAGTCCAATGCCCATTTCAACCATGCTTTCGTTAGCGAAGCGCTGGGCCGGCTGGATGACGCCGAAGCCGGTTTCCGGGCGGCCATAGCCCTTGAAGAAAAGATGGACCGTGCCTGGTACGGGCTCGGTCTGGTGCTGGTTCGCCAGGGCCGGCTTGAAGAGGCTCTGGCGGCTCTCAAGCGCAACACCCAACTCCAACCCATGAGCCCCTTCGGTTGGTACCAAATGGCCCGCGTGCATGTGGACCTGAAGCAGACCGATGAAGCCCGTGCGGTGATTCGGCACCTTAAGGGCTTTGAGCCCAAGGTGGCTGCCCAGTTAGAGCGAGAAACCGGCTTACAGGTCGGTTCATTGATTTGAGATGTTTTTAAACCAAAGATAGGAGACAGGCTATGCAATTGTCGGCTAGGCACCAGGAGTACTGGAGTAAAAATCTGCGAATCACTGCCCTTTTATTAGGCATCTGGTTCTTTGTCACATTCGTGCTGGTTTATTTTGCGCGTGATATCACGTTCAACTTTTTTGGCTGGCCATTTTCATTTTGGGTCGCGGCCCAAGGCGCATTGGTGGTGTACTGCCTGATCATCTGGTACTACGCTCACTACATGAACAAGCTTGACATCGAATACGGTGTGTCTGAAGGAGAAGAATAATGTTTGGTAATGAAAAACAGTCCAAAAGCGAATTTAAACAAGGCCTGAACAAGGTCTACACCTGGTACACCGGGGGCTTTGTCTCCTTCGTCATCTTGCTGGCTATTCTTGAGCAGATGGGTATGCCCAAAGCCTGGATCGGCTACTCGTTCCTGGCTGCCACAGTGCTTCTTTATGCCGGCATCGGCGTGATGAGCCGTACCAACGACGCCGCTGAATACTATGTGGCTGGCCGGCGCGTTCCGGCTATGTACAACGGTATGGCCACGGGCGCTGACTGGATGTCCGCAGCCTCCTTCATCGGCATGGCCGGCACCTTGTACCTCACGGGTTATGGCGGTCTGGCGTTCATTCTGGGATGGACAGGCGGTTACTGCCTGGTGGCGCTTTTCCTGGCGCCCTACCTGCGCAAGTTCGGCCAGTTCACCATTCCTGACTTTCTGGGCGCTCGCTACGAGGGCAATCTGCCCCGCCTGATCGGTGTTTTTGCCGCCATCTTGTGCTCTTTCACTTATGTGGTGGCACAGATTTACGGCGTTGGCCTGATCACCGCGCGTTTGACGGGTCTGGCTTTTGAAGTGGGTATTTTTGCCGGTCTGATCGGTATTCTGGTTTGCTCGTTCCTGGGCGGTATGCGTGCCGTGACTTGGACGCAAGTTGCCCAGTACATCATCTTGATCATTGCCTACTTGCTGCCTGTTATTTGGTTGTCGGTGAAACATACCGGTGTGCCGATTCCACAGGCTGTCTATGGCTACACACTTGAAAAAGTGAGTGCCAAAGAAGAGCAACTGCTGAAAGATCCGAAAGAGCTGGAAGTGCGCGGTATTTTCAAGGCACGCTCAGAAGCCGCCATTGAAAAACTCAAGGACGTGCCGGCTTCCATGGCCGCTGACAAAGCTGAAGCAGAGAAAAAAGTGGAAGAGCTCAAAGCATCCAATGGCCGTTTGGCGGATATCCAGGCCGCTGAAGCTGCTGTGGCCAAGCTGCCCAAGGATGAGGCTGCCGCCCGCGCTGCTTACACCGCTGCACGCACTTCCAATGCAGCCCGCTCTAACCCGCCTGTTCGTCACGCCGAGCCATTCCCCGGCAAAGACGATGCCGCTCGGGACATCGCCCGCAAGAACTTCATGGCGCTGGTCTTCTGTCTGATGATTGGCACGGCAGCTTTGCCGCACATTCTGATGCGCTACTACACCGTGCCATCGGTGCGTGAGGCCCGCGAATCGGTGAGCTGGTCGCTGTTCTTCATCTTCTTGCTCTACTTCAC
>CANIDW010000091.1 GCA_947466165.1 Comamonadaceae bacterium
GGCGCTGATCGGTCTGACCGCCGGCCAGGCTGTGGTCTGGTACTCGGGTCAGTTTTATGCCCTGTTCTTCCTGACCTCTATCGCCAAGGTAGACGCCAAGACAGCCAACTTGCTGATTGCGGCTTCGCTGGTGATCGGCACGCCCTTCTTCATCTTTTTTGGCGCTCTGTCCGACAAGATCGGCCGCAAGCCCATCATCATGGGTGGTTGCCTGATCGCAGCGCTGACCTACTTCACTGTGTTCCCGATGCTGCAAGCCTATGCCAATCCGGGCCTGGTGGCAGCGCAAAAAGCCATGGCCGTGTCCATCACAGCCGACCCGGCACAGTGCTCGTTCCAGGGCAGCCCGATCGCCCGTCCGATCGACTTCACCAGCTCTTGCGACATTGCCAAGCGCACCTTGACGGAAAACTACATTCCGTACAAAAACGTGGACGCGCCTGCAGGCACCGTGGCGGTCATCAAAATCGGCGATAAGGACATTCCATCGCTCACGGCGACGCTCAACGACAAGCGCGACGCTTTCTCGCCTGACAGCGCCAAGGCCATTGCCGAGTTCAAGAAGACTGTGATCGAGACAGCCAAAGCCGGTGGTTTGACCAAAGCTGCAGACACCAAGCAAATGGACATGCCGATGGTGCTCGCCATCCTGGTCTTCCTGGTGATCCTGGTGACCATGGTTTACGGTCCTATCGCAGCCATGCTGGTGGAGATGTTCCCGACCCGCATCCGCTACACCTCGATGAGCCTGCCGTACCACATCGGCAACGGCTGGTTCGGCGGCTTGCTGCCCACCACCGCCTTTGCGATGGTGGCTGCTACCGGCGACATCTTCTACGGCCTGTGGTACCCCGTGATCGTTGCGGCCGGCACCTTTGTGATCGGCATGATCTTCATCAAGGAAACCAAGGACGTTGACATCTTCGCCAACGACTGAGCCCTTGTGGATTGACTTCACACAAAGCTGAGCTGTCAGCTTTGTGTGGGTTGCCACCGATGGACTCTCGTTGCAAGACGAGGGTCTTTTTTTATTTTTCTGGAGACATGAACCATGTGGAAACTGATTTTGGGATTTGTGGCCTTTGCGGCCATCGCCATGTACGTGCTGGCCAAGGCCGGCGGCGACATTGATCTGGGCGGCGAAAAGCACGGCGTCGAGACCACGCACACAGAACCGGCCAAACCAGCTGCCCCTGCCGCCAAATAAAGAAGTAAACAAGGCCGGCGCACCGGCCTAAGGCCCCACGCCGCCATTCGGCGGCTGGGGTGCCTAGAATGTTGGCCACAGCAGCCAACGATCGCAGTACATGTCACAGGGAATCATCCGCATTCGCGGTGCGCGACAGCACAACCTCAAGAACCTCGACATCGACATCCGCACCGGCGAGTTGACGGTGGTCACCGGCCCCAGCGGCTCTGGCAAGTCCTCGCTGGTGTTTGACACGCTGTTTGCCGAGGGACAGCGCCGCTACGTCGAGACCTTCTCGGCCTACGCCCGACAGTTCCTGGACCGCATGGACAAGCCGGCAGTGGACAAGGTCGAAGGCGTGCCGCCGGCCATTGCCATTGACCAGACCAATCCGGTCCGCAGCTCACGCTCTACCGTGGGCACCATGACCGAGCTCAACGACCACCTCAAGCTGCTTTACGCCCGCGCCACGCAACTGTTTGACAAGCAAACGGCGCATTCCGTGCGGCACGACACGCCGGAGTCGATTTACGCCGAACTGATGGCCCGCACCGCAGCGGCTGATCCTCGCGTGGTCATGACCTTTCCGGTCGAGTTGCCGGCCAACACCAGCGCCGAAGAAGTGGCGCAGTGGCTGTCGGCCAGCGGCTTCACGCGCGTGCATGCAGAGCGCGAAGTGGCTACGCCCGCGGGCCCGCACAAATTACTCGACGTGGTGGCAGACCGCTTTCGCGTGCAGGGTGCAGAAAAGGCCCGTGTCATCGAAGCCATCGAGATGGCCCTCAAGCGTGGCGGGCGTCTCAATGTCTACCTTCAAGCAGAGGGCCAGGCCGACGAGATGCTGCGCTTTTCCAGCGGCATGCATTGCCCCGAGAGCGATCTGCGCTATGCCGAGCCCACACCCTCGCTGTTCTCTTTCAACTCGGCCATGGGCGCCTGCGAGACCTGCCGTGGCTTTGGCCGTGTCATCGGCGTCGATTACGGCCTGGTGATTCCCAACGACAAGTTGACGCTGCGCGCAGGCGCTATCAAGGTCATGCAAACACCGGCCTGGGCGGAAGCCCAGGACGACCTGATGCGCCACGCCGAGACGGCAGGCATCCCGCGCGATACGCCCTGGTACAAGCTCACGCCCGAGCACCAGGCCTGGGTGATCAACGGCTCGCCAAGCTGGAACGGCAAGTGGAACCAGCATTGGTTTGGCATCAAGCGATTTTTTGAGTACCTGGAGAGCAAGTCTTACAAGATGCACATCCGTGTGCTGCTGTCCAAATACCGCAGCTACACGCCTTGCGAAACTTGCGGCGGCGCACGCCTGAAGACCGACGCACTGCTGTGGCGTCTGGGCTCTAAAGACGCCGCTGACGCAGTGCTGGCGCCGGCCGCGCGCTTCATGCCGGTCGGCGTGCAGTGGACGCGGGCGCAGCTCGAAGCCATGCCCGGGCTGGCCCTGCATGATTTGATGCAACTGCCCATCGACAAGCTGCGAGATTTTTTCACGCGGATTGGCCCTGCCACCTTGGCAGACGAAGCCGACCGCAAAGCGCTCAAGCTGCTGTTCGAGGAAATCCATACAAGGCTCAAGTACCTGTGCGACGTCGGCATCGGCTACCTGACGCTGGACCGGCAAAGCCGCACGCTCTCAGGCGGCGAGGTGCAGCGCATCAACCTCACCACCGCGCTGGGAACTTCGCTGGTGAACACTTTGTTTGTGCTGGACGAGCCGTCCATCGGCTTGCATCCGCGCGACATGAATCGTATTACCCAGGCCATGCACCGGCTGCGCGATGCCGGTAACACGCTGGTGGTGGTTGAGCACGACCCGGCCGTGATGATGGCTGCCGACCGCATGATCGACATGGGCCCCGGCCCCGGCGAAAAAGGCGGACAGATTGTGTTTGACGGCACGCCGGCCGAGCTGCGCCACGCCGACACGCTGACCGGCGCTTACCTGGGCGCGCGCAAGCAAGTCGGCATGGGTCTTAAGCGGCCCGTCAGCGACAACACACCGCGTTTGATTTTGGAAGGCGCGCGCGATCACAACCTGAAAAACATCAGCGTCGAATTTCCGCTGCAGCGCCTGGTGGTGGTCACAGGGGTCAGCGGCTCGGGCAAATCGACCCTGATGCAGGACATTCTGGCGCCGGCTTTGCTGCGTCAGTTCGGCAAAGCCACCGAGACGCCAGGCCTGCATGACCGCCTGATGGGCGCCGACCACCTGAGCGACGTGGTGTTTGTAGACCAGTCGCCGATCGGCAAGACCGCGCGCTCCAACCCGGCCAGCTATGTGGGTGCTTGGGACGCGGTGCGCGAGCTGTTTGCTTTTGCGCCGCTGGCGCGCGAGCGCAGTTACACGGCGTCCAAGTTCAGCTTCAACAGCGGCGATGGCCGTTGCCCGACTTGCGGCGGCTCGGGCTTTGAGCATGTTGAGATGCAGTTTTTAAGCGATGTCTACCTGCGCTGCACGGACTGCGACGGCAAGCGTTACCGCCCCGAAATTCTCGAAGTCAAGATCGAGCGCCGCTACCCGGACGGCCGCACCGTGATGATGAACGTGGCTGACGTGCTCGACCTGACGGTCAGCGAAGCCAGCCAACTGTTTGCCTATGACCGCGAGGTGATACGCGCGCTGCAACCCATCGTGGATGTGGGGCTGGAATACGTCAAGCTCGGCCAGCCCGTGCCCACGCTCTCAGGTGGTGAGGCGCAGCGCCTCAAACTCGCCGGCTTTCTGGCCGGTCACAGTAGCAAGGGTGGTAAGGGCGGCAAGGCTAAGCCGGCGCCGGCCAGCATCAGCCGGCAGTCTCTGGCGTTGCGCGCGCACCGTGGCACGCTGTTTTTGCTCGACGAGCCCACCACCGGCCTGCACTTTGACGACATCGCCAAACTCATGCGCGCCCTGCGCAAGCTCATTGAGGCCGGTCATTCACTGATCGTCATTGAGCACAACCTGGACGTGATTCGCTCAGCCGACTGGCTGATTGACCTGGGCCCCGAAGGCGGCGAGGACGGCGGCTGGGTGGTGGCCGAGGGCACGCCCGAGGCCGTGCGCGAGCACCCCAGTTCACACACCGCGCTGGCGCTGCGCGAGTACGAGTCGGCTATGGGCCAGGTGCATGCGGTCGAGGACATCCGGCCGCAGGCCTGGAAGGTACGGCCGGTCACTTCCAATCTGATCCAGATCGTCAATGCACGCGAGAACAACCTGCAAAGCCTGTCGGTTGATATACCGCGCGGCAAGTTCAATGTGGTCACCGGCGTCTCGGGCTCGGGCAAGTCCACACTGGCCTTTGATATTTTGTTCAACGAGGGCCAGCGCCGCTACCTCGAGTCGCTCAACGCTTATGCCCGCTCCATCGTGCAGCCGGCTGGCCGGCCCGAGGTCGACGCGGTCTACGGCATTCCGCCCACGGTCGCCATCGAGCAACGGCTCTCGCGCGGCGGGCGCAAGTCCACGGTAGGCACCACCACCGAAGTCTGGCATTTTTTACGCCTGCTGTATGTGAAGCTCGGCATTCAGCATTGCACGCAGGACGGCGCGGCCGTGATGCCGCAAAGCGCTGAGAGCATTGCTGCGCAGCTGCTCAAAAACTACCGCGGTCAGCACATCGGTCTGTTGGCGCCGCTGGTCATCAACCGCAAAGGTGTTTACACCGAACTGGCCGACTGGGCGCGTCCGCGCGGCTTCACGCACCTGCGTGTGGACGGTGAATTTTTGCCAACCACAGGCTTTCCGCGCATAGACCGCTTCAAGGAGCACACCATCGAGTTGCCGGTGGCCGACATGTTGGTCAACCCCGCCAACGAAGCCGCGCTGCGCCAGGCCCTGAAGACCGCGCTGGAGCATGGCAAAGGCGTGGTTCATGTGCTGGCGCCCCTGGAAGGCCTGGCGGCGGCCATGGCCGACGGTCTGCCGACGGCACACATTGGCAGCCTGTTGGCGTTTTCAACCCGGCGTGCCTGTCCGGTCTGCGCGACTTCTTACCCTGAACTGGACCCGCGCCTGTTCAGCTACAACAGCAAACACGGCTGGTGCCCTGACTGCGTGGGCACCGGGGTCGCGCTCACGCGCGAGCAGCGCAAGGTGTTTGACGACTCGGTGATTGATGATGATGCCAAAGACAAAGGGCGTGAGCAAAGCTTTGCCGAACCGGAAGTTGATGACGTACTCGACACTGCCTGCGCCAGCTGCCAGGGCACGCGTCTGAACAGCCAGGCGCGGGCGGTTCGGCTGGGGCAGTTCAGCGCGCTGGTCGCGGCCGATCAGGCCGGCAAGGCCGGCAAGACCGGTAACTGGGCCATCACCGACATTGCCAGCTTGAGCGTCACCGATGTGCGCGCCTGGGTCGCTCAATTGCAGTTAACCGGGCGAGACGCCGAGATCGCCCGCGACCTGGTGCCCGAAATCAAAAGCCGGCTGGAGTTTCTCGAAGACGTGGGCTTGGGCTACCTGACGCTGGACCGCGGCGCGCCCACGCTCTCGGGCGGCGAGGCGCAGCGTATCCGGCTGGCCGCGCAACTGGGCAGCAATCTGCAAGGCGTTTGCTATGTGCTGGACGAGCCGACCATCGGTCTGCATCCGCGTGACAACCAGATTCTGCTGCGCGCCCTGGGCAAATTGAGCGAGCGCGGCAACACACTGGTGGTGGTCGAACATGACGAAGACACCATACGCCGCGCTGACCACATCATCGACATCGGCCCCGGTGCCGGTAAGCGTGGCGGACGGGTTGTGGCGCAGGGCACGGCGGCTGAAGTGTCGGCAGCGCCTGACTCCCTGACCGGACGTTACTTGCTGCACGCGATCCAACACCCATTGCAGCTGCGCCGCGAGACCGCGCCGCAAAGCGCTGAGTATGCTGAGCCGCTTTCATTGCCGGTACCGGCTAAAAAACTCAGTGCCAAAGCCAAAGCCGCAGCCGTGCTCGCCGCCGCTGCTGAGGCCAGCCTACAGGCCAATGCCGGCCCGGTGCCTTTCAATCCGAACACCGCCTGGATCACTGTCAGCGGTGCCAGCTTGCACAACTTGCAAAACGTGTCGGTGGCCGTGCCGCTGAACCGTCTGGTGGCGGTTACCGGTGTGTCGGGCTCCGGCAAATCCACGCTGGCGCGCGACGTCATGCTGGCCAACGTGCAGGCGGCCGTGCAGCAGCGCAGCACCAAGGCCGGGCGCGATGCGGATGACGCAGGCCATCACCCGGCCTGGACGGGATGCAGCGGCATCAGCGGCTACCGAGGCGTAGACCGCGTGCTTGAAGTGGACCAGACACCGATCGGTAAAACGCCGCGCAGCTGCCCGGCCACTTACATCGGGTTTTGGGACACCATTCGCAAGCTGTTTGCCGACAC
>CANIDW010000092.1 GCA_947466165.1 Comamonadaceae bacterium
AACTCTGAGCTGGCGGCATGGTGTATCCGCCGCAGCGAAATAAAGGGGGAGCCTGCGCAGCAGGCGGAGGACATTCGCGTAGGCGGATACGCCATGCCCCCAGCGGCCCCAGAAAAATGAAAGAACCAGCATGTTCACCAAAATCCTGATAGCCAACCGAGGCGAAATCGCCTGCCGCGTCATCCTCACTGCCCGCAAGATGGGCATCAAGACCGTGGCGGTTTACTCGGATGCCGACAAGGACGCCCGCCACGTGGCGCTGGCCGACGAGGCGGTTCACATCGGGCCCGCGCCCAGCCGTGACAGCTACCTGCAGGCTGAAAAAATCATTGCTGCTTGCAAGCAAACCGGCGCGCAGGCGGTGCATCCCGGGTATGGTTTTTTGAGCGAGAACGCCGGCTTTGCCAAGCGGGTGGAAGAAGAGGGCATTGTCTTCATCGGCCCCAAGCACTTTTCGATTGCCGCCATGGGTGACAAGATCGAGTCCAAGAAGCTGGCCGGTGCCGCAGGTGTGAACTGCATTCCCGGCGTCAACGACGCGATCGAGACCCCTGAAAAAGCCGTTGAGATTGCCAAAGGCATCGGCTACCCCGTGATGATCAAGGCCAGCGCCGGCGGCGGTGGCAAGGGCTTGCGGGTGGCTTTTAACGACAAAGAGGCGTTTGAAGGCTTCACCAGTTGCCGCAATGAAGCGCGCAATAGCTTTGGCGATGACCGCGTCTTCATCGAAAAGTTTGTCGAAGAGCCGCGCCACATCGAAATCCAGCTGATCGGTGACAGCCACGGCAACGTGATTTACCTGAACGAGCGTGAATGCTCGATTCAGCGCCGTCACCAGAAGGTGATTGAAGAAGCGCCCAGCCCGTTTATCAGCGACGCCACCCGCAAAGCCATGGGCGAGCAGGCTGTGCAGTTAGCCAAGGCGGTGAAGTACCAAAGCGCCGGCACAGTGGAGTTCGTGGTCGGCAAGGACCAGAGCTTTTACTTTCTAGAAATGAACACCCGTTTGCAGGTCGAGCATCCGGTCACAGAGTGCATCACCGGGCTGGATTTGGTGGAGTTGATGATCCGTGTGGCCGCTGGAGAAAAACTGCCGCTGAAGCAGGCTGAGGTCAAGCGCAATGGTTGGGCCATGGAGTGCCGCATCAACGCAGAAGACCCTTTCCGCAATTTTCTGCCATCGACTGGCCGGCTGGTGCGTTTTCAGCCGCCTCAAGAAACTATGTTTGCTTCGGATACGGCTCAGTTGCAAGGTGTGCGCGTAGACACCGGCGTGCAAGACGGCGGCGAGATTCCGATGTACTACGACTCGATGATCGCCAAGCTCATCGTGCACGGCAAAGACCGCATGGATGCCATCGCCAAGATGCGAGAAGCGCTCAACGCCTTTGTGATCCGCGGCATCAGCAGCAATATTCCTTTCCAGGCCGCTTTGTTGGCGCACCCCAAGTTTGTGGCGGGCGACTTCAACACCGGCTTCATTGCCGAAAACTACAGCCAGGGTTTCAAGGCTGAAGATGTGCCGCATGAGGACCCGGACTTTTTGGTGGCGCTGGCCGCCTATGTCAATCGCCGGATGCTCTACCGGGCCGCCGGCATCAGCGGGCAGTTGCCCGGCCACGGCCTCACTGTCAGCGAAGACTTTGTGGTGGTCGGCATGGGTACCGCTGGCAAAAACTGCTCGCAACCGGTGCTGCTGCGTGACTTTCAGGCGGACTCCGGATCGAGTGTGGTCGAGACTGCCGGCAAGACTTTTGAAATTTCTAGCAGCTGGCATCTGGGCGGAGCGCGCTTGCGCGGTACCGTCAATGGCCTGGCTTTTGTAGCGCAAGTCGAGCGCGGCGTTGGCAAGAACCCGCTGGCCATCCGCGTCATCCACAACGGCACACGGCTGGACGCGCTGGTGCTGTCACCGCGCGCGGCCGAGTTGCATGCGCTGATGCCTTTCAAGGCGCCACCTGACTTGAGCCGCTACGTGCTCTCGCCCATGCCCGGTTTGCTGGTCGATGTAGCCGTGCAGGTCGGTCAGAAAGTGCAGGCCGGAGAACGCGTGGCAGTGGTTGAAGCCATGAAGATGGAAAACGTGTTGTTTGCAATTGCCGACGGCGTGGTGGGCAAGGTGCTGGCGAGCAAGGGCGAGTCCCTGGCGGTGGATCAGCCGATTGTCGAGTTCGTCTGAGCCGGCATACCTTTCATCCATTTGCAAGGAGTTCCCTCATGAAACGTCCATTCAAAGTCCTTGGCATTCAGCAAATCGCTATCGGCGGCACCAGCAAGCACCGTTTGCGCACGCTGTGGGTGGACATGCTCGGGCTGAGTGTCGATGGTCACTTTGTCAGTGAGCGTGAGAATGTCGATGAAGATATTTGCACCCTAGGCGCTGGGCCTTTCAAGGTCGAAGTTGACCTGATGCAGCCTTTGGACGCGGACAAAAAACCAGCCGTTCACACCACACCGCTTAACCATGTGGGTCTGTGGATTGATGATTTGCCGCAGGCAGTCGCTTGGCTCACAGCGCAGGGTGTGCGCTTTGCGCCCGGCGGCATACGCAAAGGTGCCGCCGGTTTTGACATTTGCTTTTTACACCCTAAAGCCAGCGACGAATTTCCGATTGCCGGTGAGGGCGTGTTAATTGAGTTGGTGCAGGCTCCACCGCCGGTCGTTGAGGCGTTTGCGGCCATGGCCGCTGCCGCTTAAGACGCTGACTCAGTCGGCGTCTTTGCGCTTTGCGCGAGCGCGCGTCAAAGCTGCCTCAATCACAGCACGCTTGTTGTCCAGTACCGCCGTGTCAGTGTGCAGTGAGTGCGCTGGCAGGTCAGCGAGCTTGGCCAACGCTTTTTTTTCCAGTCGTTCGTCTTGAGCTTGGACCTCTTTATGTTGGCGGATTTGGTGCAGTGCATAACGCTGGCGCGCCGAATCTGCTTGAGGCGCTGACCATGCGCGCCAGCCGGTTTGCACGCCGCTGACATTGACCAGGCTGATGCAGTCAACCGGACACACAGGCAGACACAGCTCGCAACCTGTGCAGTGCAGCTCGATCACGCTGTGCATGCGCTTGTTGCTACCCACAATGGCGTCGGTGGGGCACACAGGTAAACACAGAGTGCAACCAATGCACCAGGCTTCGTCGATAACAGCCACGGTGCGTGGCCCTTCGATGCCCAGCTGAGCGTCCAGCGCAATGACAGGCCGCCCCGTCAGTTGGGCCAGGCGCTCTATGCCTTCAGCCCCGCCGGGCGGGCATCGGTTGATATCCACTTCGCCTTGGGCCATGGCCTGGGCATAGCCGGAGCAGTCCGGGTAGCCACAGCGTGTGCATTGGGTTTGTGGAAGAGCATCGTTGAGCCGGTCCGCCAAGCTTTGCAATGACATGTTGGGCGCGCTCATGCCAGACCTGTTTGCGAGGCGCCGCGAAAGCTTACTTGCGTGTCGCCGGCTTGGCTTTGCCCGCCGTTTTGGGGCGGGTGCTGTTCACGAATTTGGCTGGGCTTTTCTTGGCTGCAGCCAGCGCAACAGATGGCGATTTGCGTTTAACTGACGGCTTGGCACTGGCTGCAGTCGTGGCTGGCGGCTTGTTGTTCGACAAAATGAAGGCCTTGACAGCCGGGTAAGCACTTTCGCGCCAGCGGCGGCCGCTGAAGATGCCGTAGTGACCTGCGCCCTTGACTTCAAGGTGTTTTTGCCTGGCTTTTGGAATGCCTGTGCACAGGCCTTGGGCAGCTTGTGTTTGGCCGGATCCGGAGATGTCGTCGAGCTCGCCTTCGATGGTGAACTGCGCTGTGGTTTTGATGTCTTGCGGGCGCACGCGTTCGAGCTGGCCTTGCGGGTTGCGTACATCCCAGGTGCCATGCACGAGCTTGAAGTCCTGGAAAACGGTTTTGATGGTGTCCAGGTAGTAATCGGCGTCCATGTCGAGCACAGCGTTGTACTCGTCATAAAACTTGCGGTGCGCTTCGGCACTGGCGTCGTCGCCTTTGAGCAGGTCTTTGAAGTAGTCGTAATGGCTGCTGGCGTGGCGGTCCGGGTTCATGGCCACAAAGCCGGTGTGCTGCAAAAAGCCGGGGTAAACGCGCCGCCCAGCGCCCGGGAAGTTGCTTGGGACGCGAAAGATCACGTTGTTCTCAAACCAGCTGTAACTCTTGTTCATGGCCAGGTTGTTGACCGCCGTCGGGGACTTGCGTGCGTCGATGGGTCCTCCCATCATGGTCATGCTCAAGGGCGTTGTTTCGCCCCGGCTGGCCATCAGGGAAATAGCGGCCAGCACCGGCACCGTGGGCTGACAGACGCTGATGACGTGGCAATTGCCGTAAGCGCCTTGCAGGTGACGGATGAATTCCTGCACGTAGTTGACATAGTCGTCCAGGTCGAATTTGCCTTCAGACAGGGGCACGATACGGGCATTTTTCCAGTCGGTGATGTAGACCTTGTGGTCTTTGAGCATGGTCTTGACGGTGTCGCGCAGCAAAGTGGCGTAATGGCCTGAAAGTGGAGCCACAATCAGCACCACGGGTTGCGATTTCAGGCGGGTCAGTGTGCCCGGGTCGTCGGTAAAGCGCTTAAAACGGCGCAGTTCGCAAAACGGCTTGTCCAGCTCGATACGCTCATGCACGGCCACGCTCGTGCCGTCGACGTCGACTGTGTTCAGTCCAAAGCTTGGCTTTTCGTAGTCTTTGCCAAGGCGGTAAAGCAGGCTGTAGCCGGCGGCAACACGCTGGGCTAAAGGGTTCTGACCCGCAGGCGTCAGAGGGTTGCTGTAGAGCTTGGCTGCGGCCTGAGCAAAATCAACGAAAGGCTCCATCATGGTGCGCTGCGTTTCGTAAATTTGATAAAGCATGGCTTAACCCTTAGAGGATGTGTCAGGTGACAATGTTGCAGTGCAATATAACAGCAGCAGCGCTTCAAAATAGGAGTAAAACCACTAATTCTGTGCCTTTGCCGCCGGGGTTCCCTCATTTAGAGCAAGTTGCGCTGGTGCACCAGAGGCAAATTTGTCTCTCAAGGGCTCCGGCCAAACGGCTTGCGGGTGATTTTTAAAGGTTTGAATCGACATGTCCCAAAGTATGGACCGCCTTGCCACTGTGCAATGGCGAAAACTAAGAGCTTCAGACCCCATGCCTGTGCTTTTTGTCGGGCATGGCAGCCCCATGAATGCGATCAGCGACAACGAATACCGCCGCAGCTGGCAGGCGCTGGGCGCGCGCTTCGGTTCAGACTGGCCCGTGCCGCAGCTCATTTTGTGCATCTCCGCGCATTGGCTGACCCAGGGCTGGTGGCTGACCGCCATGGCGCAACCCAGGACGATTCATGACTTCGGCGGTTTTCCCCAAGAGCTGTTTGACCAGCAATACCCTGCGCCCGGGGAGCCGGATGCTGCTGCCGAGATCAGCCTGGCGGTGCGTCAGCGGGCTTCTGCACCTTTGGGCCTGGACACCAGCTGGGGTCTGGACCACGGCGCCTGGTCGGTGCTCAAGCCCATGTTTCCTGCAGCGAATATCCCCGTTTTGCAGCTGAGCATGGACTACAGCCGGGCCCCTTCAGAGCACTACGCGCTGGCCGGCCAGCTCAAGGCCTTGCGCCAGCGCGGCGTGCTGATCGTGGCCAGCGGCAACGTGGTGCACAACCTGCAGCAGGTGCAGCGCGGAGCGGCAGGCAATCAGGCCTACGACTGGGCGTTGGAATTTGACCAGACCGTTGCCGGGCAGGTACAGCAGGGGCAGTTGGATGCACTGCAGAATTTTCAAAAACTCGGCAGCCTGGCCAGCATGGCGCACCCGAGTTATGAGCACTTTTTGCCCCTGCTGTACGCGGCCGGTGCCGTGGCGCCCGGTGAGCAGCCGGAGTTTTTCAACACCAGTTTTCAGCTGGCGTCGATTTCCATGCGCTCCATGCTGTGGGGCGGCCGCTGAGCGGCCCAGCCGTTCAGATCACCTTGGCGATGGCCGCGCAGACGTAGTCGATGTTGCGGCTGTTGAGTGCGGCCACGCACATGCGGCCGGTGTCGGTGCCATAGACGCCAAATTCGTTGCGCAGGCGCACCATCTGGTCTTTGGTGAGGCCCGAGTAGCTGAACATGCCGATTTGCGTGGTGATGAAGCTCATGTCTTGCTTAACGCCGGCAGCTTTGAGCTTTTCGACCAGCAGGATGCGCATCTGCTTGATGCGAACGCGCATTTCACCGAGCTCTTTTTCCCACAGCGCGCGCAAATCAGGCGTGTTGAGCACGGCCGCGACCACGGCACCACCGTGAATGGGCGGGTTGCTGTAGTTGGTGCGGATGGCGATTTTCAGCTGGCTGAGCACGCGGTCGGCTTCTTCTTTGCTTTGGCACAGCACGCTCAGGGCGCCCACACGTTCGCCGTACAGGCTGAAGCTTTTGGAGAACGAGGTTGAGACAAAAAAGTTCAGGCCGGCGGCAACAAACTCGCCGATCACGGCGCCGTCTTCAGCGATGCCGTGACCAAAGCCCTGGTAAGCCATGTCTAAAAAGGCAACCAAATTGCCCGATTTGACGGCGGCAATCACCTGATCCC
>CANIDW010000093.1 GCA_947466165.1 Comamonadaceae bacterium
AGCCACCGCCACCCGCCCGTCCCGGCAGGCATACACACCGTAGCCGGCATGCGCGCCGCCCACAAAACCTTCGGGCTGGGTCAGCCCCCATTGGCGGGGCTGCGCCAGGTACTCCGCTGCGCTGGCGAGCGCCACCTCCAAATACACCCCCTTGCCACCCATGCGCTGGCGCAGCGCAGCTTGCAGCACGGCCTCGCTGGCCATGAGCGAGCCGCCCATGTCGGCAAACAGCGTGGCGGGCAGTTCCAGGCCGGGTACCAATCCGTGGTCGGCCAGGTAGGTCAGGTCATGGCCGGGTATTTCAGCGCCAGCGCCCGGGCTGCCGACGATGGCGACATGCGACAGGGCGGGGTAGAGGCGGTGCAGGCTTTTCCAGTTCAGGCCCAGCTTTTCAAGGGCCGAGGGGCGAAAGGAGGTCAGCAGCACATCGGTTTTGGCCAGCTGGCGGTGCAGAGTTTGTTGGCCGGCGGCGGTTTTCAGGTCGGCCTGGATAACTGACACGCCCTCGTGCAATTGCGCGTAAGCGGCCGGACTGTAGTGTTGCATCGGGTCGCCAGCGGGCGGCTCTAACTTGACGCAGCGCGCCCCCATTTGCCTGCAGCGCATCAGCGCCGCCGGGCCGGGCAGGTTCAGCGCCAGGCTGAGCAGGCGCAGGCCTTGGAGGGATTTCAATGCGGGTGGGGCAGGGCGCTGAGCGGAGGGAATGGTCATGGGTTTGAATTTAACCCAAGGCCAGCAACCGGCTTATTCGCCGAAGTTCAGCGGCAGCCCGACATAGTTTTCAGCCACCGAGCGCGAGCCGGCCTCAGAGTGAACGATGTAGTCAAGTTCAGCCTCTTGCAGTTTTTGGCCGATCTCGCCGTTGTCTGGAAAGCGGTGCATGAGGCTGGTGAACCACCACGAAAAGCGCTCGGCGCGCCAGACCCGGCGAAGGCAGCGTTCTGAGTAGGCGTCAATGCCCTCGGAGGTTTTGTCGCTGTAAAACTCGATGAAAGCGCCAGACAGGTATTTCACATCGCTGGCCGCCAGGTTCAGCCCTTTGGCGCCGGTGGGCGGCACGATGTGCGCGGCGTCACCCGCCAAAAACATGCGACCAAAGCGCATGGGCTCTGTCACAAAACTGCGCAGCGGCGCGATGCTTTTTTCAATCGACGGGCCAGTTACCAGTTGCGCGCGCGCCGCCGGGTCCAGCCGCAAGCGCAACTCGTCCCAGAAGGCCGCATCGCTCCAGTCTTCGAGCTTGTCGGTCAGCGGCACTTGCAGGTAGTAGCGGCTGCGTGTGTGGCTGCGCTGCGAGCACAGCGCAAAGCCGCGTGGGCTGTTGACGTAAATCAGCTCGTGGTGAACCGGCGGCGTGTCGGCCAGCACGCCCAGCCAGCCGAAGGGGTAGACCTTTTCGTATTCGTGTATTGCATTGCGCGGCGCGCTGGCCCGGCACACACCATGAAAGCCGTCGCAACCTGCGATGAAATCGCAGGCGATTTCATGCTGCTCACTGCCGTTCGCTCCGGTAGTTTCATAACGAACACGCGGTCGGTCGGTGTCAAAGTCGTGCACTGTGACCTTGGCGGCCTCGTAAACAGTGGGCAGGCCCGCAGCCTGGCGCGCATCCATCAGGTCACGGGTGACTTCAGTTTGGCCATACACCATGACCTGCTTACCGCCGGTCAGTGCCTGCATGTCGATGCGGTGGCGCTCGCCCTTGAACAGCATGTCAAAGCCGCCGTGCACCAGGCCCTCCTGGTGCATACGCTCGCCCACGCCTGCTTCGTCAAGCAAGTCCATGCTGACTTGCTCCAACACGCCGGCGCGTATGCGGCCCAGCACATAGTCGGGGCTTTGGCGCTCGATCAAAATGGCGTCGATGCCGGCCTTGTGCAGCAGTTGCCCGAGCAGCAGCCCGGCAGGGCCGCCGCCAATGATGGCGACCTGAGTGCGATGCATCTTCATACTTTTCTCAAGCCTTATTACAGCCAGTACACGTTTCGGCCAGTGCCGTTTCGGCCCGCAGCAAACAGCCGTAAGCAGCGTCCACCAGCGCGGGACTGCGTGAAAGAAGCTGCCGGTGGGATGTGTTGCCAGGTGCCATGCAAAAAACTTGGTTGAAAACTGTTGCGATGATGTTAATGTCGCGCTTACCACCTTTGAGGCGCAGCGGGGACTTGACTTGTTAAAGCCCGGACCTGTCTTGCGATCGGACGTTCAACAAGGCTCTGGTCTGCCCGGAGGGGATCGAACCCCCGACCCTCAGCTTAGAAGGCTGATGCTCTATCCAACTGAGCTACGGGCAGCCGCTTAAACAGGGCTTTAGATGCTATGGATTGTCTCACGGCGCTTACCGGGCCATCATCCATGTAGATGGCGTAGCGCGGGGTGATGTGGCAAAGAACCAGGCACAAAAAAAGCACAGTGGCCTGTGCTTTGTTGATGTGCAGACCGGGCTTAACCGGTGTTTAAAGCTGCTTTGGATGTATCTGGTGCCCGGGAGAGAACTCGAATCTCCACATCTTGCGATACACGGACCTGAACCGTGCGCGTCTACCAATTCCGCCACCCGGGCACAGCCAGCAGTGTACCATTAGCCCGGCGTCAGACTGAGGCCTTTGCGCAAAATATCAGTCTGTTGCCGGCTCAGTTCTGACACACGTGTGCATTATGCTGAGCATGACGGGGTCTAGGTTTGACCCTTCTGTGAAAGAGACGACTTATCAAAACAAATCATCCCCCTAAGAGCCAGGCCGCGAGTCTTCTTGCTGAATTTGAAGGCACGGTTTCCGGTCACCGGGACGGCCACGGCTTTGTGCAGCGCGATGACGGCGAGGCTGACATCTATCTGCCCCCTAATGAAATGCGTGCAGTGCTGCACAAAGACCGGGTCAAGGCCCGCATCGTGCGGCAAGATCGTAAGAACCGCCCTGAAGGCCGTGTCACCGAGATCATTCAGCGCTCGCCCAACCCGATCATCGGCCGGCTCTTGCAAGAAAGCGGTGTCTGGCTGGTTGCCCCGGAGGACAAGCGCTACGGTCAGGACGTGTTGATACCCAGAGGCGCGACCGGCACCGCCAAGACCGGACAGGTGGTGGTGGTGGAACTCACCGAGCCGCCGGCTTTGTTTGGCCAGCCGGTGGGCCGGGTCAAGGAAGTGCTGGGCGAGATTGACGACCCGGGCATGGAGATCGACATTGCGGTCCGCAAGTACGGCGTGCCGCACGAGTTCAGCGACGAGGCCATGGCTTTGGCCCGCAGCTTGCCCGACGCCGTGCGCGCTGTCGATAAACAGGGCCGCATCGACCTGACCGATGTGGCACTGGTGACGATTGACGGCGAAGACGCCCGCGATTTTGATGACGCCGTTTATTGCGAGCCGGCCAAAGTCGGCCGCAGCAAAGGCTGGCGCTTGTTGGTGGCGATTGCCGACGTCAGTCACTATGTGGACACTGGCAGCGCTATTGACATCGATGCCTACGACCGTGCCACCAGTGTGTATTTCCCCCGCCGGGTGATCCCTATGCTGCCGGAAAAACTGTCCAACGGTTTGTGTTCGCTCAACCCGAATGTCGAGCGTTTGTGCATGGTGTGTGACATGCTGATCACGGCCAAGGGCGAGGTTCACGCTTACCAGTTTTACCCGGCTGTGATGTTCAGCCACGCCCGGTTCACCTACACCGAAGTCGCGGCTATTTTGGCCAATACCCGCGGGCCTGAAGCGACGCAGCGCAAGGCCTTGGTGCCGCATTTGCTGGACTTGCATGATGTTTACCAGGCGCTGCTCAAGCAGCGCGGTGTGCGGGGCGCGGTGGACTTCGAGACCACTGAAACCCAGATCGTTTGTGATGAGGCCGGCCGGATCGAAAAAATTGTGCCGCGCACCCGCAACGTGGCACACCGGCTGATTGAAGAAGCCATGCTCTCGGCCAATGTCTGCTCGGCGGACTTTATTGCGCAGAGCAAGCATGTGGGTTTGTTCCGTGTGCATGAGGGTCCGACGCCCGAGAAAAAAGATGTGCTGCGCAACTACCTCAAGGCCATCGGCCTGGGTTTGAATATCAGCGACGACCCGGCGCCAGGTGAGTTCCAGGCCATTGCCATGGCCACCAAAGACCGCCCCGACGCCCAGCAGATCCATTCCATGCTGCTGCGCTCTATGCAGCAGGCCATTTACACGCCCATGAACAGCGGCCATTTCGGCCTGGCGTATGAGGCCTACACGCACTTCACCAGCCCGATCCGGCGCTACCCTGACTTGCTGGTGCACCGTGTCATCAAGGCGGTGCTCAAACAGGCCAAGTACCAATTGCCGGCGCTGCCGACGCCCGGCGAGGCGCATGCCAAGCTGTCCAAGCGGTTGGCTTCTCGCGCTGCTGAATCGGGTGAGAAGCTCAAGAAACCGACGGTCGATCAGATGGCTTGGCAAGCCGCCGGCCTGCATTGCAGTGCCAACGAGCGGCGCGCCGACGAGGCCAGCCGCGACGTCGAGGCCTGGCTCAAGTGCAAGTACATGCGCGAGCATTTGGGCGAAGAGTTTGGCGGGGTTGTCAGCTCGGCCACCAGCTTCGGCATTTTTGTCACGCTGGACGCGATGTACGTGGAAGGCTTGGTGCACATCACCGAGCTGGGCGGCGAGTATTTCCGCTTTGACGACGCCCGCCAGGAGCTGCGCGGAGAGCGCACCGGTTTGCGTTACGCCATCGGTACCCGGGTGCGCGTGCAGGTCAGCCGTGTGGACCTGGATGGTCGCAAGATTGATTTCCGTTTGGTGCGTGAAGGTGAGGAGTTGCTGACGCGGGCCATGAAAGACAAGTCCGGCGAGGGGGGCGACGCTTCACGCGGGGACAAGCGCGCTGAAAAAAATTCACCCAACGGTGACAGCAAGCGGGACAAACGTTCGGCTGCGCGAGCCGGCGGCGCTTCAGACCGGGGCCTGGCCCGCTCGCCCATTCAGGCCTTGAAAGCGGCGGTCAAAAAAGCATCCGCCGGTGGGCCGCGCAAGTCCGGCAAGAAGCCGCGGCGATAGGGCGATCATGCTGCGCGTGCTTGGGTTCTTGCTTGAAACAGTTTCTTACCTGCTGGTGGGTGCAGCCTTGCTGCGCGCCTACATGAACTGGCTGCGCATCAACATGTCTTCGCAACCCGGTACCTTTGTGATGGCACTGACCAACTGGCTGGTGCAGCCTTTGCGCCAGGTGTTGCCAAAGGCTTTGGCCAGGTCGCGCTTGGACAGTGCCAGTTTGATTGCAGCGGCCTTGCTGGCCTTGGTTTATGCCTTGCTGGCCGGTTTGTTGTTCGGCTGGGTGGCCGGCGGTGAATTACCTTGGATGGGTTTGCTGACACTTTCGCTGCACATGCTGGCGCGGGTCGCGCTGCAGGCGCTGACCATGCTGGTGTTTGCCTTTGTCATCATTTCCTGGGTGCAGCCCGGCTCTTACGTTCATGGTTTGCTCTCGCGTCTGGTCGAGCCGGTACTGGGGCCTTTGCGGCGGGTGGTTCCTTCCATTGGCGGGGTGGACCTGTCTGCCATGGCCTTGCTATTGCTCTTGCAGATCGGCTTGATGCTGCTGGCTTGAACCCGGCTTGAAGCGCTGCCGCAGGGCGCAGTTTCAGGCCTTAGGACCGGTGAGCCGTTCCAGGCCCAATCCTTCTGTGTCGATGGCGGGTTTTTTGCCGCTCAGCATGTCGGCCACCAGGCGCGCGCTGCCGCAACTGAGCGCCCAACCGCTGGAGCCGTGCCCCAGGTTGAGCCAGACGCCAGGCACACCTGCGCTGCCGATAATCGGCGGGCCGTCGGGCAGCATGGGCCTGGCACCTTTCCAGATTTGTACGCCGGATTGGCTGCCGTTGAGCTGGGCTGCACTCGGAAACCAGTCTTGCAGTACTTTGTAGAGGGTTTGCACCGCATCTTCATTTTTGTGCGCCAGCGAGCCGCCGATTTCAGCGCTGCCGGCCACCCTCACGCGGTGACCGATGCGCGAAATAGAGATCTTGTAGCGCTCGTCCATCAGGCCGCTGCGGGGCGCATCCAGGGGCTCGCGAACGGGGGCGGTCAGCGAGTAGCCGTAGATGGCGGTCGTCGGAATTCGCACCCCCAGCGGCTTGAGTAAGCGCGCTGACGCCAGCCCGGCGCAGACCACTATGGCGTCATAGCGGCGGGCTGCGGTTTCGCCAGCCACAAACACGCTGGTGGGCTGCGCACTGTCGATTCGCTTGATGGTGGTGTTGAAATGAAACTCGGCGCCCAGCTGCAGTGCTTGCGCTTTGAGCAAGGAGGCAAACTGGCGGCAGTTGGCGACCTCGTCATCGGGCAGGTGAATCGCGCCGGAAAAAACGGTCTCAGGGTTGAGCGCGGGCTCGATCAGTCGGGCCTGGGCGGCGTCTATGGCCTTGAATTCAACCCCCGTATCGCGCAGCACCTGCAAGCCGGCTTCCACCATGGCCCGGTCTTTGTCAGAGCGCAGCAGCACCATGTAGCCATCGCTGCGGTCGTATTCCAGCCGTAAGTCGGCACT
>CANIDW010000094.1 GCA_947466165.1 Comamonadaceae bacterium
AGCACGCCGGCGTTTGACGCGCAGCCGGACCCACCCTTGCTGCGGGCGTTGGGCTTTGACCCTGCCAGTCTGGACGAATTGCAGGTCCGCACCGGCTTGGCGACGGCTGCCTTACAGGCGCAATTGTTGGGGCTGGAGATGGATGGCGATCTTGCCCGGTTGCCGGGTGGAAAATTTGTACAAATTGCCAAGGGCTGAAGCTCCCGGATGTCAAAAACTTGCGTTATATTGGGGCCATATGTTTGAAGTGCTGGTGTACGTTTATGAAAATTATTGGCAAGGTGACGCTTGCCCGGCCCCGCGCCAGTTAAGCCGTAAGCTGATCGCCGCCGGCTTTGAGAGCGACGAAATAGAAGCGGCGCTGACCTGGCTCAACGGCCTGCAAGTCGCGGCCCACAACACCCGCGCCACTGGCTCGAATAAAGAAGACTCCGCCCCCCGCCCCGAGCACCCTGTTTTGCTGCAAGCGCAATCGGCCGACAGCATGCGTGTTTATTCTGTGGCCGAGCAAGATCACCTGGGCGCTGAGACCCTGGGCTTTGTGAGCTTTTTAGAGTCGGCCGGCGTGCTGCCGCCGCACATGCGCGAGATCGTCATGGACCGCGCCATGGCAGCCCCCGGTGACCCGCTGGACCTCGACGACCTGAAAATCATTGTGCTCATGGTTTATTGGAGCGTGGGCGAAGAACCCGACGCTTTGGTGCTGGACGAACTTTGCGAAGACGCTCACTACCGCGTAGCGCATTGAATCGCCGTCACCCGGCCACAAAAAAGCCCGCTGTCAGCGGGCTTTTTTTCGGCAGGGGCTAACTGTCTCAGACAGTCGCGCCGGCGTTCGGATCGTTCGGATCTTCGTCTTTTTTGCTGGTCGGCTTGATCAGGTCTTCGCGCTTGATGCCCAGCCACATGGCAATCGCCGCCGCCACAAACACCGACGAGTAAATGCCGAACAAAATGCCGATGGTCAGCGCCATCGCAAAGTAGTGCAGCGTCGGGCCGCCGAACAGCAGCATGGACAGCACCATGATCTGCGTCGAGCCGTGCGTGATGATGGTGCGGCTGATGGTCGAGGTGATGGCGTTGTCGATGATCTCCACCGTCTGCATCTTGCGGTAACGCCGGAAGTTCTCACGAATCCGGTCAAAGATCACCACCGACTCGTTGACCGAGTAACCCAGTACCGCCAGCACCGCAGCCAGCACGGCCAGTGAGAATTCCCACTGAAAGAAAGCAAAAAAGCCCAGGATGATGATGACGTCATGCAAGTTGGCAATGATGGCCGCCACGGCGTATTTCCACTCAAAGCGAAACGCCAGATAAACCATGATGCCGACCACCACCATGGCCAGTGCTTTGAGTCCGTCTTGCGCCAGTTCTTCGCCGACCTGGGGGCCGACGAACTCGGTGCGGCGCAGTTCTACCTGGGCGTCCTGCGCTTTGAGCGCGGTCATGACGCGCTCGCTTTGCTGCGCCGTGCTCACGCCTTTTTGCGCAGGCAACCGGATCATCACTTCGCGTGCGGAGCCGAAGGTCTGCACCTGCACATCGGTAAAGCCGAGACCGGCGACGGTGTCGCGCACCTTGCCGACGTCCGCAGCCTGCGTGTAGCCCACTTCCATCACGGTGCCGCCGGTGAACTCCACCGACAGGTGCAAGCCGCGTGAGAACAGGAAAAACACAGCCAGCACAAAGGTGGCCAAAGAAATGACGTTGAATATCAGGGCATGCCGCATGAACGGAATGTCCTTGCGGATTTTGAAAAACTCCATGGCTTGCTCTTTTCTGTCGGGTCGGTTTCAGGGGGCTGAAGGCAGTGTGCTGCGCGCCGGCTTGTCGCTTGCTGCCGCATCAGGCGCAGCGCGCCAGATGGTGCCGATGGAGACGGACTTGAGTTTTTTCTGCCGGCCGTACCAGAGGTTGACCAGGCTGCGCGAGAAGAACACGGCGGAGAACATGCTGGTCAAAATGCCGATGCAGTGCACCACCGCAAAACCGCGCACCGGGCCCGAGCCAAAGGCCAGCAGAGCCAGACCGGCAATCAAGGTGGTGATGTTCGAATCCAAAATGGTAGCCCAGGCACGCTCGTAACCCACCTGGATGGCGGCTTGCGGTGCAGCACCGTTGCGCAGCTCTTCGCGCACACGTTCGTTGATCAGCACGTTCGAGTCAATTGCCATGCCCAGCGCCAGCGCCATGGCGGCCATGCCCGGCAACGTCAGCGTGGCTTGCAGCATCGACAACACGGCGATCAGCAGCAGCAAGTTGACGCCCAGCGCCAGGCCTGAGAACAGACCGAACAGCATGTAGTAAGCGGCCATGAAGGCGACGATCACCAGAAAGCCCCAGATCACGCTGGAAAAACCCTTGGCAATGTTTTCCGCGCCCAGGCTCGGGCCTATGGTGCGCTCTTCAATGATGTCCATGGGCGCGGCCAGGGAGCCTGCGCGTAGCAGCAGCGCCAGGTCGTTGGCTTCGCTGACGTTCATGGTGCCGGAGATCTGGAAGCGGTTGCCCAGCTCGCTCTGAATCACCGGCGCGGTCAGCACCTCGCCCTTGCCTTTTTCAAACAGCAAGATGGCCATGCGCTTCTTGACGTTTTCGCGGCTGACGTCGCGCATGATGCGCCCGCCTTTGGCGTCCACCGTCAGGTCCACTTTGGGCTGCTGGTTTTGCGAGTCAAAGCCGGGCTGGGCATCTGTCAGGCTGTCGCCGGTCAGGATGACCTGCTTCTTGACGATGACCGGGCGGCCGTTGCTCTCTAAAAAGCGCTCGGAGCCGAAGGGCACGATGCCGCCCCCGCTTTCGGCGGCGCGGGCTTCGGCGCTTTCGTCCACCAGACGCATTTCCAGCGTGGCGGTGCGGCCCAGAATATCTTTGGCCTTGGCCGTGTCCTGCACGCCGGGCAGCTGAACCACGATGCGGTCCAGGCCCTGCTGCTGAATCACCGGTTCGGCCACGCCGAGTTCGTTGATCCGGTTGTGCAGCGTGACGATGTTTTGCTTGAGCGCTTGCTCCTGCACGCTGCGGGCGGCTTGCGGCTTGATGCTCGCTGAGAGCTTGAACTCACTGCCATCCGGCGCACCTGTTGTTTGCAAGTCGGGGAACTGGTCTTGGATCAGGCGGGTGGCAGCGTCCAGCGTGGCCTGGTCGCGCACGCGGATCTCAATGCTCTGGCCGTTACGGCTGATGCCGCCGTGGCGAATGTTCTTTTCGCGCAGTACCAGACGCAAATCGCCGGCCAGCGATTCTGCCTTCTTGGTCAGCGCCGCCTGCATGTCCACTTGCAGCATGAAGTGCACGCCGCCGCGCAAGTCCAGACCCAGGTACATGGGTTGTGCGTTCAGCGCAGTCAGCCAGGCCGGTGAGCGCGACAGCAGGTTCAGTGCCACCACATAAGACGGCTCGGCCGGGTTCGGGATCAGCGCTTTTTGAATCGCGTCCTTGGCCTTGAGCTGGGTGTCCGTGCCCGCAAAGCGAGCGCGCACCGAGTTGCCGTCCAGGCTGACTTGCTCGGCCGCAAGGCCCGCGTCCTTGAGGGCTTGCTCGACCCTTGCCACCGTGGCGGCGTCCACCTTGTTGGCAGATTTCAGGCCGGAGACCTGCACCGCCGGCGCCTCGCCAAAAAAATTGGGCAGTGTGTACAGCCCCGCCAGCATCAGAGCGATCAAGATGATGGCGTACTTCCAGACCGGGTAACGATTCATGGGATGGTTTTCACAAAGGCTTAAGGCGGGAATCGCCCGGGCGGCTACAGGCCGGGATTACTTGATCGTGCCTTTTGGCAAGACTTGGATGACAGCGCTGCGCTGCACCTGCACTTCAACGCCGGAGGAGATCTCCAGGCTCATATAGCCTTCGCTCAGGCTGCTGACCTTGCCCAGCATACCGCCGGCGGTGGCGACTTCGTCACCCTTGGCCAGTGCGTCGATCATGGCGCGGTGCTCTTTTTGCTTCTTCATTTGCGGGCGGATCATGACGAAATACAGCACCACGAACATCAGCACCAGCGGCAGCATGCTGGTGAGAGAAGACATCATGTCGCCGCCGGCGGCAGCGGCGGCGGGGGCGGTCTGGGCGAAAGCAGAAGAAATAAACACAGGCATCTCCACGTAGAGTCAATGAAAGTCAAAACGGCAAGAAGACCTCAGGGCCAGTCCGCCGCTTTGATAAGCCAGCGATTGTATGCGCGGCCCTCGCGCGGCAGGTCGCTTGCGGCCGCTGTTTTTGTAGGGCTATTGGCTTAAAGGCCGAGCATCAGTTGCAGGTTTTGCACCGCCGCGCCCGAAGCGCCCTTGCCCAGGTTGTCCAGGCGTGCGATCAGCACGGCATGGCGGTGCTCCTCGTTGCCGAAGACGCGCAGTTCCATCCGGTTGGTGTCGGTCAGCGCCGTGGCATCCAGCTTGCCCGACTCGCCGGCCGCCTCGACTGTCACCCAGGGGCTGCCCGCGTAGTGCGCGGCCAGGGCTTGCTGCAATTGTGCGGCCTTGGGTTTGCCAGGCAGCATGTCCAGATGCAGCGGTAACTCGACCAGCATGCCCTGACGGAAATTGCCGACCGAGGGAATAAAGATGGGCCGGAGCGTCAGGCCCGTGTAGCGGGTGATCTCGGCCAGGTGCTTGTGCGCCAGACCCAGGCCGTAGACCTCAAACAGGGGCGCGGTGCCGGCTTCGTAGGCCTCAATCATGCTGCGCCCGCCACCGGAGTAACCACTCACAGACGGCAAACACAGCGGAAAGTCAGCGGGGATCAGGCCGGCGTCAATCAGCGGGCGGATCAGCGCGATGGCGCCGGTGGCGTAGCAACCGGGGTTGGAGACGCGGCGCGCGCCTTGCACGGCAGCCTTCTGGCCGGGGGCCAATTCGGGAAAGCCGTAGACCCATCCGGGCGCGGTGCGGTGCGCCGTCGAGGCGTCAATGATCTTGGGGCCGGGCTGGCCGCTGGCCTGGGCCATGGCGTCAATGACGGCCACGGTTTCGCGGGCCGCGTCATCGTGCAGGCACAAGATGACCATGTCGACACCCGCCATCAGCGTGCGTTTGGCGGCGGGGTCTTTGCGCAGTTCGGGTGCGATGCTGACCAGTTCGATGCCGGCCATGTTTTGCAGTCGTTCACGGATCTGCAAGCCGGTGGTGCCGGCTTCGCCGTCGATAAAAACTTTGGCCATGGTGTCTGTTCCTGTCTTTGCGGGCTTGGCGGCTCACGCATTGGCGCCGGCGGGCCCGAGCAAGATGTAAGTTACGCGCAATTATGGTGCATCGCAGCATGCTACAGTTATCGGCTGTCAAGTCCGGCACCCGCTGAAGTGACATTGTGGAGGATATGCAGCGAGTGCGCATTTCCTGAGCAGGCTGTGCGGCGGGCCCCTTCACCGCTGCTTTCTGGAAGCTACTTCATGAAAATTCACGAATACCAAGGCAAGGAAATCTTGCGCAATCACGGCGTGCCTGTTCCGCGCGGCATTCCGGCCTTCACCGTTCAAGAGGCGGTTGAAGCTGCCCAGAAACTCGGTGGCCCGGTGTGGGTGGTCAAGGCGCAAATTCATGCCGGCGGTCGCGGCAAGGGCGGCGGCGTCAAGCTCGCCCGCAGCATCGATGAAGTCAAAAAGCTGGCCGGCGAAATCCTCGGGATGCAGCTCATCACACACCAGACCGGCCCTGAAGGCCAGAAAGTGCGCCGCCTCCTGATTGAAGAGGGCGCGGACATCAAGAAAGAATATTACGTGTCGGCCGTGACCGACCGTGCGACGCAAAAAGTCGCCATGATCGTCTCCAGCGAAGGCGGCATGGACATCGAGGAAGTGGCGCATTCCACCCCCGAGAAAATCATCACTGACTTTGTTGATCCGGCCGCCGGCCTGACCACAGCGCAGGCGCAAAAGCTGGTGGCCGGCATTGGCGTGCCGCAGGCCTCGCAGGCCCAGGCCATCGATGTGCTGCAAAAGCTCTACAAGGTCTACATGGAGACCGACGCTTCGCTGGTTGAGATCAACCCGATGATCCTCGAAGGCAACGGCAACATCAAAGCGATTGACGCGAAGTTCAACTTCGACCCGAACGCCTTGTTCCGCCACCCTGAGATCGTCGCCTACCGCGACCTGGACGAAGAAGACCCGGCTGAAGTCGAGGCGTCCAAGTTCGACCTGGCTTACATCAGCCTGGACGGCAACATCGGCTGCCTGGTCAACGGCGCCGGCCTGGCCATGGCCACCATGGACACCATCAAGCTGTTCGGCGGCGAGCCGGCCAACTTTCTGGACGTCGGCGGCGGCGCCACGGCCGAGAAGGTCACCGAAGCTTTCAAGATCATGCTCAAGAACCCGGAAGTTAAAGGCATTCTGGTCAACATCTTCGGCGGCATCATGAAGTGCGACACCATTGCCGAAGGCGTGATCACTGCCTGCAAGGCTGTGAACCTGTCTGTTCCGCTGGTGGTTCGCATGAAGGGCACCAACGAAGACCTCGGCAAAAAAATGCTGGC